>NZ_JAZHLK010000055.1:0-25352 GCF_036549515.1 Aurantimonas sp. E1-2-R+4
TTGGCCTGCGCCCTCGGCCACAAAGCCTGCCGTGACAATCGCTCGGTCCTCTACCATCGCGTCCCGCGCCTCTTCGAGGCGCTCGCGCTGGCTCGAGGTGATGGACGCTATGGGCGCCTGCTCAAGACGCTCGGGCGCGTTCAACTGCTCCTGCTCGACGACTGGGGCCTGTCTGTCCTCAACGCGTCCGAACGGCGCGACCTCCTGGAGATCCTCGACGATCGCCATGGTCGCGCATCGACCATCGTCACCAGCCAAATTCCCGTGGAACACTGGCACGACGTCATCGGCGATCCCACCCTCGGTGACGCGATTCTGGATCGCCTCGTTCACAATGCTCACCGCCTTCAACTCGCCGGAGAAAGCATGCGAAAACAGAACGCCCGCACCCACGCTCTTGACGGCGCCTCAAACGCCTGAACAATAACCAAGGTCGGCCGAAGAGACCGCTCATGATCGCGTGAAACACGTGCTCACGATCGCCTGAAATGGCTGCTCACAATCAGCGAAATGCGCACACGTACTCGCGCCGGCCGTGCTTGTTCATCCGCGCCTCCATCAGGCGGCGCAGCGTGGCGAACTCTTCGGGCAGATCCCAGCCCTGGAGAGGTGCCGCCTGNCCGGTGGTCTCATGTGCGCGTGGCGATTTTTGAGGTGTCTCAGCCGGCCTTTCGGGCGCGGCTTTGTGCGAGACGATAGCTGTCGCCATTCATCTCGAGAATATTGACGTGGTGGGTGATGCGGTCGAGCAGCGCGCCGGTCAGACGTTCGGACCCCAAGGTTTGCGTCCATTCGTCAAACGGAAGATTGCTGGTGATCAGGGTGGCACCCCGCTCATATCGTTGCGAGATCAGCTCGAACAGCAGCTCCGCCCCGGTCTTGGAGAGCGGCACGAAGCCCAGTTCGTCTATGATGAGGAGCTGGTAGGCGGCCATCTGCTTCTGGAAGCGGAGCAGACGCCGCTCGTCACGTGCCTCCATCATCTCGCTGACGAGAGCGGCGGCCGTGGTAAAGCCGACGGATAGGCCCTTCTGGCATGCGGCCAGACCGAGGCCGAGCGCAACATGGGTTTTCCCCGTGCCGCTGGGCCCCAGGGCGATCACGTTCTCGCGCCGCTCGATCCACTCGCAACGCGCCAGTTCCAGCACCTGCATCTTGTTGAGCTTCTGGATAGCGGTAAAATCGAAGCTTTCCAGGCTTTTGACGACCGGGAACCTAGCCGCCTTGATGCGGCGCTCGACCTTGCGGCGGTCCCGTTCGATCATCTCCCGTTCGGAAAGCCGGGTCAGATATCCAATGTGATCCACACCTTCGGTGGCGCATTGCCGGGCCAGCTTCTGGTACTCGCGCTGGAAGGTCGGCAGCTTGAGGGTTTTGAGATAGTGGGAAAGCAGGATCTCGGGGGCCTCATTGCTCATGCCACTTCCTCCCCATGCGCACAGAGCAGCCCCATATAGGCCTTTGCCGAGGTCGTTTCGACGTTCGCCTTGGGCAGGTAGGGGTAGATAGACAGATCCAGTCTCGGCGGTCGGCGCTCCACCCGGCACAGCAGCAGATGCTTGACGGCGTCAAAGCCGATCGCTCCGAGTTGCAGGGCCTGCTTCACCGCCGCGTGCAGATCGGCAACCTCGAAGCTTTCCAGCAGGCGAAGAACCTGCACGTACTCGCGCCGGCCGTGCTTGTTCATCCGCGCCTCCATCAGGCGGCGCAGCGTGGCGAACTCTTCGGGCAGATCCCAGCCCTGGAGAGGTGCCGCCTGATCCAGGGCGTTGATCTTCTGCTCGATCAGCGGCAGGTAATGCAGCGGATCGAAGACGACGTCTTCGCGTTCCCAGCTCCGGGGATGACGGGCAATAATCTCGCCGCGGCAGCCGATCACTACCGCGTCGACATAGCCCCGGACCCAGACATCCTGATGGCCATAGGCGACCGGGACCGAATAATCGTTGGTCTTGTAGCGCACAAGCGACTGGGCCGTTACCTTGACGCCGGCCTGATCGCACGCATCGAAAGGCGACGGCGGCAAGGAACGCATGGCCTCCAGATCCCGCTGTAGGCGCGCGCCGATCGTCTCGCTCTCACCCCGCAGCCTGTCGCGCTGACGTTTGCGGCATTGCTCTTCCAGCCAGCTATTGAACGCCTCCCATGTCGCAAACTGGGGGATCGGCACCATGAAGTTGCGTCGGGCGTAGCCAACGAGACCCTCGACGTTGCCCTTGTCGTTGCCTTTGCCGGGACGGCCATAACGGTCCCGGATCAGGTAGTGAGACAGAAACCCACTGAACAGCGTCGCACGCTTGCGCGTGCCGTCTGGCAGAATCTTCGCCACCAGGCAGCGATCATTGTCGTAGACGATCGATTGCGGCACTGCGCCGAAGAAGGCGAACGCATGGATGTGCCCATCCACCCAGGCTTCCGACACCGCCGCCGGATAGGCCCGAACATAACAGCCATCGCTATGCGGCAGGTCGAGCACGAAGAAATGCGCCTTGCGCTCCACCCCGCCGATGACGACCATCGCCTCGCCGAAATCGGCCTGTGCATGCCCTGGCGGATGCGACAGCGGCACGAACACCTCCTGGCGACGCTGCTCTCGCTCGCGCACGTAATCCTTGATGATCGTGTAGCCGCCGGTGAACCCGCACTCGTCACGAAGCCGGTCAAACACCCGCTTGGCCGTATGGCGCTGCTTGCGCGGCACCTTCACGTCCTCGTCAAGCCAGTGATCGATGGTCGAAACAAACCCATCCAGCTTGGGCCGTCGGATCGGTGACTGACGCTGATAGCCGGGCGGCGTCGAATACGACATCATCTTGGCAACGCTGTCGCGCGATATGTTGAAATGCTTTGCCGCCTGACGCCGGCTCATACCTTCCGAGCAAGCCAGACGAACCTTCATATATAAATCCACGGTATAGATCCCCAACCCTCCTGCAATCGTCGCAGAAGAAAAATAGGTGGCCGAATTTTACGCCGCCCGAAGCGGGACTATCCCGCCGCTACCGTGGACTAATTTTGCACCGCCGCTCTCACATTGCGCCCCAAATCTCGCACGAAGCCCGTCGACAACGCCGCCGCCGGCCACCTGTCTTACATGGGCCAAACCAGCAGGATCATCGGAACCGACACGGCGACGACGATGATCTCGAGCGGCAGGCCCATCCGCCAGTAGTCGCCGAACGCATAGCCGCCCGGGCCGAGGATCAGCGTGTTGTTCTTGTGCCCGATAGGGGTCAGGAAGGCGCAGGATGCCGCCACCGCGACCGCCATGAGGAACGGGTCCGGATCGACGCCCAGGCTTTGGGCCATCTGGATGCCGACCGGTGCCGCGACAATGGCCGTGGCGGTGTTGTTCAACACATCGGACAGCGTCATCGTGACGATCATCAGTACGGTGAGGACCGCCCAGGCGGGCCAGCCTGCCGTGAAGTTGATAAGGGCGCCAGCGATCAGCGCGGTGCCACCCGCTTCGTTGAGGGCGGCACCGAGGGGGATCATCGATCCCAAGAGGACGACGACGGGCCATTCCACGTGCTCGTAGAGGTTCGACAGCGTCAGGATCCCGGTCAGCACATAGGCGACCACGACGATACCAAGCGCGACGGGCAGATAGACGAACCCGAAGGACGCCGCTGCCACCGCCGCACCGAAAATCCCGATCGCGAGCCAGACCTTGCCGGAATCGGTCACGGCAAGGCCCCGGTCGGCCAGCGTCAGGACGCCGAGCCAATCGGCGACCGCATCTCCTTCTCCCTCGGGCGTCAGCAGGAGTAGGATATCGCCGGGCCGGATAACGGTCCTGCGCACCTCGTTTGCTATCGCGCGGCCTTCCCGCGAGATGCCGAGGAGCACGGTTCGTTGTCGCCATGCGAGACCGATATCCCGCGCGGTCTTGCCGGCAATGCGCGCACCATCGGGGACCACGACCTCGGTCACCGAAAGGCCGTCTCCGGCGGCGCCGACGCGTTCCTGTTCCTCGCCGTCCGTGAACTCCAGCGAGAGCGCCGCTCGCCACTCGTCGAGCGCCTCGGGGCGGGCTTCCACAACGATGGCGTCGCGCGACCTCAACACCGTGTTCCGCTGTGTGCCGTATTGCCGCTGGCCGTCCCGGATCAGGCCGAGCACTGCGACGTCATTCTTCTCGGCGGTCTCGTAGAGCTCGAAGAGCCGTTGTCCGACAAGGTCGGACTCCTCCGGCACCGACAACTCCGCAGTATAGTCCTTCACGCTCTGGCGCGCCGCGTCGAGCGCCCCCTCGCCCTCGGCCTTCGGGATCAACCGCCAGCCGACCAGAGCCACAAAGATGAGGCCCACCAGCGCGGTGACCCCGCCTACGGGCGCGAAGTCGAACATCCTGAAACTCTCGCCCAGCTCATCCTGCCGGATCGTTGCGATGACGATGTTGGGAGGCGTGCCGATCAGCGTGACCATCCCACCCAGGATCGTGCAGAAAGAAAGCGGCATGAGCGAAAGGCGCGTCTGCCGGCCGGCCTTGCGCGCCGTCTGGATGTCGACCGGCATCAGCAGCGCCAAGGCCGCGACGTTGTTCATGAACGCCGACAGCACGCCGCCGATCCCGCCCATGAAGACGATGTGCGCTCCCAGACTGCGCGACGCATCGACCAGGGTCCGGGTGATCAGGAACACGGCGCCTGATCGAACAAGCCCGGCGGAGACGATCAGGACCAGGGCGACAACCAGTGTGGCGGGATGGCCAAACCCCGCGAAGGCGTCCTTTGTCGGGACGACTTGCAGGACGACACCGGCCATGAGCGCGGAGAATGCGATGAGATCGTAGCGGAACCGCCCCCAGAGCAGCATCGCGAATACGCCGCCAAAGAGGGCAAACAAGATCATCTGGTCGGTGGTCATCACCTTGTTTATAGAATGGGGGAAGGTTCTAGGCCAGCCAGCCTCATTGTGTCCTGAGGCTCCATCTCGATGGGGTTGAGATCGGGCGAGTAATGCGGCACTGCCCGATGAGGCGAGCCTCTTCAAAGCCGTGAAGCTACGAAATGACTGCGTTCACCGGAACGGTTTCGACGAGGACGGAAACGAGCTTGCAGTGTTCACCAAGACTTTTGTTCAAAACACGGCTGAACTGATCAAGGCTTTCGTCGAAAGCATCGAGACCGCCGTACAGCGGCGGTTCAAACGGACCGTCTGCTTCCAGGAAACCATAGACCGCCCGTAAATGGCGGGAATGGGCGCAATTCTGACGGCCGGGAGGTGCTGAAAGGTCGCAGCGGGCGGATCGGTGGCAATAGCGGACACCGGCGCAACCTGCTTATTGGTCTCCCGAGGACATCGGGATCCTTCATGTTCGACCGAGGCGAACGACCTCGCCTCTGACGAGGGCAGCGCGCTGCGTGAACAGGAAGGTCGTCACCCGACGGCAGACTGGCGTCCCTCGCATGTCAGCCTACCAGCTGCGCGGCTGGCCATTTCACTAACCGGGAGCAGATCCTGCCGGACCGGAGGCGCGTGCTTGCAGCTTTTCCATGAGCCAGGGCACGAACAGCGACGCAATCAGCGCTGCGAACAGAACGAAGGTGATTGGCCGGCCGAGGAGATAGTCGATGCGGCCGCCGCTGATCTGGTACGATCGCAGCAGCTCCCCCTCCGCCATACGCCCGAGCAGCAGCCCGATCACCGCGGCGGGGATCGAGTATTCGTAGCGGCGCAGCGCCCAGCCGAGAATGGCGAAGACAAAGAGCGTGGCAGGCCCCGCCATGTTGCCGGTCAGTCCGTAGGCGCCGAAGGCCGACATGGAGAGTACGCCAGGCACGAGATAGCGCAGCGGCACCTTCACGATCACGCTGAGCAGGCGGATCATGAACAGGCCGACGACGAGCAGCAAGACGGCCTGTGCGAGGTTTGCGAGGATCACCGCGTAGACCACGTCGGAGTGCTCGCGCAGGAAGCGCGGTCCGCCGGTGATGTTGTGCATGGTGAAGGCGGCCAGCAGCACGGCCGTCCCACCGCCGCCGGGAATGCCTAGCGCGAAGAGCGCCACCATCGAGCCGCCCTCGGAGCTCGAATTCGCCGATTCCGATGCCGCAACGCCCTGCGGATTGCCCTTGCCGAAACTGTCCGGGTCCTTCGACCGACGCTTGGTCTCGCTGTAGGAGACGAGATTGGCGACCGACGAGCCGACCCCGGGCACCGCGCCGACGATCGTGCCGATCAACCCGCCGCGGAGCAAGATGCCGGGCGACGCGAGGCCCTGGCGCACGCCGTGCAGGAGCCGCTTCAGGCTCACCTCCCGATTCGCCGTACCGCCCTCCACGAGATACTTGCCGCTTCCGATGCCAAACAGCTCGGATGCCGCGAACATGCCGATCATGGCTGGGATCACCGGCACGCCGTCGATCAGGTAGTCGCTGCCCATTGTGCCCCGGAGCACCCCATTCGGGCTCATGCCGATCGTGCCGATCAGCAGCCCCACGACGCCGGCGAGCAGGCTGCGGCCGAAGAACTTGCCGCGCAGCGTAGCGATCAGGGTGAGGCCCCACAGGATCACCACGAACATCTCGGTCGGGCCGAGCTTCAGCACGAGTGTCGACATCGGTCCGATCAGGACGAGAAGCGCGAGATAGCCGATGAAGGTGCCGATGGTCGAGGCGATCAGTGCGATGCCGAGCGCCTCGTTGTGCTTGCCCTGGCGCGCCATCGGGAAGCCGTCGAACGTCGTGGCGACCGCCGACGACGTGCCGGGAATGTTCATGAGGATCGCCGAGACGCCACCACCGAACTGCCCGCCTGTGAAGATGGCGGTCAGGAAGAGCATGGCGCTCAGGAAATCCATGGTCATCGTGGCTGGCAGGAACACCGCCATCGCCATGCTGGTCTGCAGGCCCGGAATGCAGCCGAAGACGAGGCCAATGATCAGTCCGGGAACGACAAGCCCCCAGGGCTGCCAAGACGAGCCGAGGATTGCGAAAGCGTCATACAGGCTTGAAAGGTCGATCATCCCCTAATCCTCAAAGCAGCAGCATGGGCATCGGATAGGGGAGCAGCCACTGGAAGCAGATCGAGACCGCCAGGGCGAAGACGATCGGCAGCCCGATCAGCACCAGCGGATTGCGCACGCCGTCGAGCAGCAGCATCGCGGCCATGAATACCGCCGTGCCGACGTCGAAGCCGAGATAGGGAAGCGAGGCGATATAGCCCGCGAAAAGCAGCATCGTGAGCGGGGTCTTCAGACGCATGACCAGCGGCGCCGCGTCGTCCGCCGAACCGGCCGACCCATCATCGGGCTCCGGACGGGCTCCGGTAAAGATCCCGACCAGGACGAAGACGCACAACACGAAGGCCAGAAGCGAGGCCGGGAGGACGAGAATGAGGTTCTTGACCCTCGTCGACGCGTCCCAACTGTCAGCCAGGTAAAGGCCGGTGATGGTCGCGAAGGCGAGGACGAGGAGCGCGTGGCCCCAGTCGATCCGAGCGAAGTGGGAACGGGCTTGCATCGGCGTACCTGTTGGTCGCGCGGGCGCGATTGGGCGCGGGAGGGTGCGCTTTGGTCGACGGAAAACCGGTGGCGCCCCCGGGTGGGACGCCTCCGCAAAGCCCGTCAGTTGCCCATCAGGTCCTTGTATTTCTTGATGACTTCGTAGTTCCGGTTAACGACCTCAGTGGTCTTTTCCGGGCCGAGCCACTCACCGCCAATGGAGTTCTCCTCGAGGTACTTCTTCACCTCGGGCTTCTCGAGCGTCGCCTTGTACGCGGCGACGAGCTTGCCCCAGCGCTCGGGATATTTCTCCTTGAACTCGGCATCCGTCGCGAGGCCACGGATCGAGCCGCTGACGACCGGCATTTCGAGGCCGATTTCCTTCAGCGCTTCGGCAACGGTCGGCGCATCCCACTCGGGCGCCGGCTCGTCACGGACCACCGCGAGCGGGGTGATCATGTCGCGAATGCCTTCGCTACCCTCGCCGCCGAGGATCGTAAAGTCGACCTGGCCGCCGGCGACCGCCGCACGTGCCGCGCCGCCGCTCTCATAGGTGACGATGTTGAGGTCGGAATCCGTCAGGCCGGCCGCCTCAAGCAGCAGATAGGCCGAGAGCTGTCCCGCCGAGCTCGGCACGACGCTGACGCTCATCTTGCCGGGGTTCTCCTTGATCGCCTCGATCATCTCGGCGAGCGAGTGGATGTCGCGGTCCTTGTTGACGGCGATGATATCCCAGTCCGACCACTGGCNTCTTGCCGGGGTTCTCCTTGATCGCCTCGATCATCTCGGCGAGCGAGTGGATGTCGCGGTCCTTGTTGACGGCGATGATATCCCAGTCCGACCACTGGCCGTTGACGAAGGCGAAGTCCTCGATCGAGTAATTCGCCTCGGTGTGGATGATGCTGTTGGCGAGATAGGGCGAGACTGACGTCGCCAGGATCGTGTAGCCGTCCGCCGGCTGGGCGAGCACGTAGCTCGCGGCGAGTTGGCCGCCGGCGCCGTCGCGGTTCACCACCGAGATCGGCTGCCCGAGTTCCTCGGGCATGAACTGCGCCAAAGCGCGGGCCGTACGGTCGGCGCTACCGCCGACGCCGAAGCCGACGACAAAGGTGATGGGCCGGTCCGGCCAGGCATCCTGTGCCGCCGCCATCGTCGGAATTGCCATGGCGGCGGCGACGAGCCCCGCCGAGAATGTCTGGATCAAGCGTTTCATTGTGTCTCCCTCCCGTGTGTTTCGTCCGGCCGCGTTTTCGGGGCCGGTGTGTGGCGACCTTCTGCCGAGGTAGTGCATGCCTTGAGGTGGCACTGATCGTTGACAATGTTTTCCAGCTCGACCATGGTTGTCAACAACGAACTCTGGCGAGACAATTGATAAAGACCGCCAAACCCATAAGAAGACCATGGAAACGCCCATGAAATGGCGAAAAACTGGCGCAATCCAAGCATTTCGACTAGACCCTCGGCAGGCCGAGTGAATGTGAACGCCGGAGAGATTGTCGACAATGTCGGAGGAATTGTCACCAGTGACTATGCTCGGCGACGAGGCCGACACCACAGGAGCAGCCGGGTGTCGGGATGTCGTGGAGGGCGCTCAGACCCTTGGCGACCGCGTCTACGACCAGCTCCTCGACGCCATCATGACCGGCGAAATTCCGCTCGGCGCCAAGATCGGCGAGAACGATCTGGCACAGCGCTTTGGGGTCAGCCGGGGGCCGCTGCGCGAGGCGATACGGCGCCTGGAAGAGCGTCGCCTCGTCATCCGCACCGCCCATGTCGGCGCGCGCGTCGTCGAGATGTCCGATACGTCGCTTCTGGAGCTGTTCTTCGTGCGCGAGGCCATGGAAGGCATGGCCGCACGGCTGGCCAGCCAGCGCATGAGCGATGCGGAGATCGCCGACCTGGAACGCCTGCTCGACGCGCATGGGGAGAGCGTGGCCGACCGCGAGCACTACGACCAGCGCGACCATGACCTCGATTTCCACTACCGGATCGCCAAGGGCGCGCGGAACGACCTAATCGAGGGGCTACTCTGCCGCGATCTCTACCAGCTCCTGCAGATCTACCGCTATCGCCACAGCGCGGTTCCCGGCCGGGCCCAGCGCGCGCTGCTCGAGCATCGGCGGGTCGCGGCGGCGATCGCCGACCGCGACGGCGATCTCGCGGAAACTCTCATGCGCCGTCACATCGTCGCCGCCCGCAAGATCCTTGAAGGCCTTCTCGCCGGGACGGCCGCCACGGCCGTCCCGCACCCGGAATTGAAATGAATGGAGACAGAAACGTGAAGCGATCCACCGTGCTGCGCCGTCTGATGGAAGAGAATGCGCCTGTGGTAGCCCCCGGAGCCTATGATGGGCTATCGGCGCGCCTCGTCGAGCGGGCGGGCTTTCCAGCCGTCTATGCGAGCGGCGGCGCCATCTCGCGCAGCACGGGCATTCCCGATCTCGGCCTGATGAGCATGTCGGAGATCGTCGCCCGCCTCGAGACAATGGTCGACGCCGTCGGCGTTCCGCTGATCGCTGACGCTGACACGGGCTACGGCAACGCGCTCAACGTCCAGCATGCCGTGCGCGCCTTCCAGCGCGCCGGCGTCGCGGGCTTCCACCTGGAGGATCAGGCGTTCCCCAAGAAATGCGGCCACTACGACGACAAGTCGATCATCCCGCTGAAGGAGATGTCGCAGAAGATCAAGGCGGTGAAGGACGCCAGCGAGGATTCCGACTTCGTGCTCATCGCGCGCACGGACGGGCTCGCGGTCGAGGGCTACGACAAGACGATCGAGCGCTGCCACGCCTATATGGAGGCCGGCGCCGACGTGATCTTCGTCGAGGCGCCGACGAGCGTCGAGCAGATCGAGACGATCGCCAAGGATTTGCCCTATCCCAAGCTGATCAACATGTTCCACAGCGGCAAGACGCCGCTCGTCGCGACGTCCCGCCTCGGCGAATTGGGCTACGCGATCGTCATCATTCCGAGCGACACGCAGCGCGCTGCGATCGGGGCGATGGAGCGGACCCTCAAGGCCATTCGCCGCGACGGCCATTCCGGCTCGATGCAGGAGGAAATGGTCTCGTTCCGCGACCGCGAGGTGATCATCGGCACCGACGCCTACATGGCAAAAGACAAGTCCTATGCCGCCTGACGCTCGCGCGCGTCGGGCGTCGTTTAGGAAGCGCCTTGCGTCGGGCGACTTGATTCTCGCCCCCGGCGCCGACAGCGGCATGGGGGCCTCGCTTGTCGAGCGGGCCGGGCACGAGTGTGTCTACATGACGGGCTCGGGCGTTGCGAACAAGCTGCTCGGCAAGGCCGATGTCGGGCTTCTGTCGCTGACCGAGATGGCGATGATGGTGCGCTTTCTCGTTCAGGCGACGCGGCTGCCCGTCATCGCCGATGCCGATAGCGGCTACGGCAACGCCGTCAATGTCATGCGCACCGTGGAGGAATACGAAGCCGCCGGCGCGACGGGGCTGCATCTGGAGGACCAGGAGGTGCCCAAGCGCTGCGGCTCGATCGCCGGCAAGGAGGTCGTCCCGGCAGAGGAGATGGCGGGGAAGATCCGCGCGGCGCTCAATGCGCGCGGCGACGAGAACCTCGTGCTCATCGCCCGTACCGACGCGCGCGGGCCGCACGGGCTCGACGAGGCGATCCGCCGGGGGCAGCTCTACGCCGCGGCCGGCGCCGACATGATCTTTCCCGACGCGCTACTCTCGGTCGAGGAATACGCCGCTTTCGCCAGGGCGGTGCCGGGGCCCAAGGTGTTCAACATGGGCGGCTACGCCCGGAAGCGCACGACGCCGAAGATCCCACTCGGCCAGGTCGCCGAGCTCGGCTATTGCCTCGTCCTGTTCCCGCTCGCCTCGATCCGCGCCGGTATCCGCAGCGAGCTCGATTTCCTGGTGGGTCTGCGCGAGCGGGGCACCGAGTTCGAGGTCGAGCATCTACGGGAGCTCGAGGGGCACGCCGTCGAGAACTGGTATGAGTTCACCGGAATCTCCGACATCCGGGCGCTCGAGGATCGCTACCTGCCGGCAGCCTCCGTGGCGGCCCGCTACACCAATTCCGCGGGGCACATGCCCGGCGAGGACTGACGAATGGCCTCTCCGAAAGAGCGGCGCCAATAAGAGCGGTCGAAACAGACCGGGAGGAGCCACCCCGATGACGACGAGCCAGGACAGCCTCGAAACCTGCCGCATTGTGGAGATCAACGGCCGCGAGCTGCACTATTACAGCCTCGCAGCGGCCGAGGCGGCCGGCGCCGGACCGGTGACGCGCCTGCCGCGCTCGCTCAAGGTGCTCTGTGAGAATCTTCTCCGGCATGAGGACGGCATCGCCGTTACCAGAGATCACCTGACCCGCTTCAGCGACAGCCTCGACCCGAAAGCGCCGAAGCAGGAGATCTGGTTCAACCCGACCCGCATCCTGATGAATGATTCCGCCGGCATCCCGCTGATGGCCGACATGGCGGCGCTGCGCGGGGCGATGATGCGCAACGGCCACGACCCGGAAGCGGTCAATCCGCAGATCCAGTGCGATCTCGTCGTCGACCATTCGGTGATGGCCGACAAGACCTCAACGCCGCAGTCTTTTGCGGAAAACCTGACGCTGGAGTTCGAGCGCAACGGCGAGCGCTACCGCTTCCTGCGCTGGGCGCAGCAGACCTTCTCGAACTTCCGCGCCGTGCCACCCGGCACCGGCATCTGCCACCAGATCAATCTCGAGGTGCTGTCGCGCTGCGTGTGGACCGCATCGGACGGCAACAGGACGCTGGTCTTCCCCGAGACCCTGCTCGGCACGGACAGCCACACGCCAATGATCAACGCCATCGGCGTGCTGGGCTGGGGCGTCGGCGGCATCGAGGCGGGAGCCGCGATGCTCGGTCAGCCGGTGACGATGATCGTGCCGCCGGTCGTTGGCTGCCGCCTCGACGGCAAGCTGCCGGCCGGCACCAACGCGACGGACCTCGTAATCTCGCTGACGGAGCGGCTGCGCGCGGTCGGCGTGGTCGGCACCTTCGTCGAGTTCTTCGGCGAGGGGCTCGAGGCGCTCACCCTGTCCGATCGAGCGACGATCGCGAACATGGCGCCCGAGTACGGCGCGACGATGGGCTTCTTTCCGATCGACCGCGAGACGATCCGCTATCTCGACAACACGAACCGGGGCGGCGATCATCTCAATCTCGTCGAGACCTATGCGAAGCTTCAGGGGCTCTGGCACGATCCGAATGACGAGCAGCCGGTGTACGATCGCATGGTGGTCGTCGACCTCTCGCAGATCGTGCCCTCGATTGCCGGACCGCGCCGGCCACAGGATCGCGTGAACCTCACCGAGGCCGCCTCCCGCTTCAAGGCGGATGTGCTGCCCGCTCAGCCGGTGCTGCCGGAGGGTGGTGCGCCCGTCGAGGGCCACGACTGGCGGCTCGACCATGGCGCTGTCGTTGTCGCTGCCATCACGAGCTGCACGAATACCTCGAACCCCTACGTGATGCTCGCCGCCGGGTTGCTCGCCCGCAAGGCTATCGAACGCGGCCTGACGATCAAGCCGTGGGTCAAGGCGTCGCTGGCTCCGGGCTCGCGCGTAGTGACCGACTATCTTGAGGCGACGGGTCTGCAGACATCGCTCGATGCACTCGGCTTCAACTGCGTCGGCTATGGCTGCACGACCTGCATGGGCAATTCCGGGCCGCTGTCGCCGGAGATATCCGAGGCGATCCGGCAGCACGACGTCTGCGGCATCGCGGTGCTGTCGGGCAACCGCAATTTCGAGGGTCGCATCCATCCCCTGGCCAAGGCCAACTACATTGCCTCGCCGCCCCTCGTCATCGCCTACGCCATTGCCGGCAATATGAATGTCGACCTCCTGAACGACCCGCTCGGCACCGACGCGGAGGGCCGGGACGTCATGTTTGCCGACATCTGGCCGGCCCCGGGCGAGATCGCGGCGATCGTCGGGGAGGCCCTAACGGCGGAGCGCTTTCGGGCGCGCTACGAGAACCTCTTCGAGGGTGACGAGCGCTGGAAGTCGATTTCCGCCCCTCGCGGCGCGATCTTCGACTGGCCCAAGGAGAGCGACTACATCAAGGAGCCGCCCTTCTTCGAAGATCTGACGCCGTCAATTCCCGGGATCGGCGACATTATAGGCGCGCGGCCCCTCGCCATGCTCGGCGATTCCATCACCACCGACCACATCTCGCCGGTCGGCACGATCACCGCGTCCTCGGCCGCTGGCCAGTATCTTGTCGCACAGGGGATCGACCCGCTCGACTTCAACTCCTTCGCCGCCCGCCGCATCAACCACGAGGTCATGATCCGCGGCGCCTTCGCGAACATCCGGCTGCAGAACGAGATGGCGCCTGAGCGGTTGGGCGGGTGGACGCATTACCAGCCGTCGGACGAACTGATGCCCGTGCACGAGGCGGCCGCCCGGTACCGGCGGGAAGGCGTGCCACTCGTGGTGGTGGCGGGCAGCGACTATGGCTGCGGATCGTCGCGCGACTGGGCCGCGAAGGGGACGCGTCTCCTTGGTGTTCGGGCGATCATCGCGGAAGGCTTCGAGCGCATCCATCGCTCCAACCTGATCGGTATGGGCGTCTTGCCACTGCAGTTCCAGGACGGCGAGACGCTAAAGACGCTGGGGCTCGACGGCACCGAGACCTTTGACGTCAGGGGGCTCGGCGGCGATATCATGCCCGGCATGCCGATCGCCGCAACGGTCAACAGTGTCGACGGCTCGGCCGAGGAGATCACGCTGACCGTCCGGCTCGATACGGCGATCGAGGTTCAATACTACCTGCACGGCGGCATCCTGCATTACGTGCTGCGCAACACGATGGGCCACGCCTGAAGGGAACGAGAAAGATGGGTCGTAGGAACGGATATCGGGGCGTCTTCATGCGCGGCGGCACGAGCAAGGCGATCATCTTCCGGGAAAAGGATATTCCGTCCGACCCGGCAGAGCGCCACGCGATGTTTCTGAAGGTGATGGGCAGCCCGGACCCGGCGAAGCGCCAGCTCGACGGGCTCGGTGGCGGCATGTCCTCGCTTTCGAAAGTGTGCATCGTCGAGTCGTCTTCGCGCGACGACGCCGACGTCGACTATACCTTCGCGCAGATCCCTGTCGCAGGTACCACCGTCGACTACAGCGCCAATTGTGGGAACATGTCCTCCGCCATCGGTCCCTTCGCGGTGGAGGAGGGAATCGTCGCGAGCTGCAACGGCGAAGCGGAAGTGCGGATTTTCAACACCAACACGAAGAAGATCATCGTCAGCCGCTTCGCGGTGGAGGACGGCCGGCCGAAGGTCGAGGGCGACTTCGTCAATCCGGGCGTCGCGGGTACCGGCTCGCCGATCCGGCTCGACTTCATCGAACCCGGCGGGGCTGCGACCGGTCGGCTCCTGCCGACTGGCAGCGTCATCGATACGTTCGAGCATCCGGAACTGCCGGGTCCGGTCAGGGCGTCCGTCATCGACGCAACCAACCTCATCGTATTCGTGCTGGCTCAGGATCTCGGCTGCGACGCCACCGAGACGCCCGACCGGATGGAAGCCGACGCGACGCTCATGCATCGCCTCGAGGTGATACGGCGAATCGCGAGCGCCCGTGCAGGCCTCGCTCCGGACTTCGATGCCGCCGCCAGCATTGAGGGCAATCCGAAGATCGGCATCGTTGGGCCGTCGCGGGACTACATCCAGACTACCGGAGTGGCAGTGGCCGCAGAAGAGTACGACGTGTCCGTGCGCATGCTCTCAATGGGACAGGCGCACCGCGCCATCCCCTTGACGGCCGCTCTTTGCACAGCCGTCGCCGCTCGCGTCGACGGCACGGCGGTTGCCGCGATGGCGCGGGTTCCCGCCTCTGTGGATATGCCCTTGCGGATCGGTCACTCGTCGGGCGTTCTGCCCGCCGTTGCCCGTGTAGGCGCAGAGTTCGACAATACCTGGATCGCGCACAGCGCAGGCGTGTTCCGTACCGCTAAGCGGCTTATGGAGGGCATTATCTACGCCTGAAGCGATTTGAGCCCACGGGGCTGCAGGACAAGCGACAAACTTCGTTCCGTGCCGTGGGGCGGTGCGTCTGCTTCGAAACTGGCAGATGATCTCTTCTACGGCCGGGATGGGCGCGTTGCCGTCCGGCTGCTTAACTGATGAGAACGGGCCAAAAGCGGTCGATGCGCTTCGAGATGAATACCGGCTGGAAGCCGCCGCTCGCCTTTCGCGCAGCGCTACGCCAAATTCCAGTTCAGGTAACGTCCACCCGATCGATCGGAAAGATGCAGATAGTCCGACGTGAAGTCGGCGAACCGCATCAGCTGTTCGAAGCCGTGAATAATTGCGCGTTCGTGCTCGACGGTCGCAAGACCTCTGTCGCGGAGGTTCATCAGAATGTGATTGGTGTGGATAGTGGAAAGACCGAGCAGATCGGCGAGTTCCTCCTGCGTGATCGGCAGCTCGAAAGCACCGTCAGTGACGATACCAACGGCGGCTACCCGCGAGGTATGCCGACACGGTCACTTATGAAGCGGAGCCGACGAACACGATCCCGGCCATATTGGCCGCCCGGATGTCCGCCATCGCCTACTATGGCAACAGTCAGTGCTCGGCGGTGTCATCCGCGCCGGTTCATCCGGCGCCATGCTGACAGTGGCCGTCAGGTGGCTGCCGTTCGGGATGATCCGCCGTTTTCCCGTGTCGGCCATCGGCGCCCGGGGAACGCCCGCCTGTCCAGCCAACGGCAAGAAATCCTTGACCCATTATCGGCATGCTCGAACGTGCAGGGACAAATCGGGGGGCGGCAGTCGAGATATGTCAAATCGGACCATTTTCGGCGTCAAGGCAGATCGCCGCCGGCCACCGCCCGCAAGAAAGCGGAGGTGGCGACCCTCATCCTTTGCAGTGCTTCTCGCCGGGGCATGCATCGTCGCCTTCGCCGCACCCTTCGCGGCGCGGCAGCTTCCGGAGCTTGTCACCTCGTCGCCTGCGGTGCCCACCGCACCGGCAGTCACTACGGCCGCCCCACCAGCACGCCCCCTTCCCGTCTGCTCGGGCGGCAATCGCGCCGCACGCAAATTGACCTGCATTGTCGATGGCGACACCGGTTGGGAGCGCGGGGTAAAATGGCGGGCTCTGGACGTCGACACTCCGGAAATCGGCAAACCCGAATGCGCGGCTGAACGCCGCCTGGGAGAAAAGGCCCGCGACAGGCTCCGCCAATTGATGGGCAGCGGCTACACGATCGAGTGGACTGGCGGCAAAGGCAAATTCGGCCGGGAACTCGCGCGGGTCCGCCTTACCGATGGTCGCGATGCCGGTCAGGTGTTGATCCAGGAGGGCCTGTCGCAGCCTTGGCCGAATGAGGGCAACAAATGGTGCCGGAACTGACCTGAAGTCATCCTTGACGACCTGGGACTTCACTGGGATTCTCCTTGTCGGATGCGGCCGATCTGAAACCGATTCCCCACGAGGATGCCATGCCGCACGTCGATCATTATCTCCGCACGATCATCAAGCTCGCTCTCTCCGAAATCCCGCCCGCGATCCGGGTCGAATGCGCGTCAAAGCGCCCCAGGGTCAACTGGCAGAGTTGGGAGGATGCTCAGGGGAAGATGGCGGACACGATCGCGACCCACGTGCTGCTGCATCTCGACGTTCGGGAACGGGACTGGCGTCGCCATGGTTCGTCGACCAGCAGGCCGATGATATCCACGGAGGTCTGATCCGGGACAATGCTATTCGGTCGGCTTCTTACCCGTCTCTTTCGCCGCTCCCCGAAGGTTCGGCGCGAGGCGACTGTCCTGGTGACGATGCAGGGGGCGCAAGGGGCCTGGATCGAAGCGCGGGAGCGGCGACGGGCGGCGGCGGAGGTTGATGCCGAAGCTGACCGACGCCACTGGAACGCCGTGATGCGTCAGGTCGAGCGGCAAACCGGCTACCGGCATCAGCCCGATACTGCAACGCGGATGATGGGCGGCTAGAGGCCACTCGGCCCCCCAATCGAGCTTTCGAGACTCTTGTCCCGACCTACATGCAAATGCTGCGCGCTCTATCGGGTTGGCTCGACAAGGCACAGAAGCAGATACCGAACGCGGACGCCGAGGCGCTGCTGTCCGCGCGGCTTGCGCCTGACATGTACCCCCTTTGTCGTCCCAGGTTCGCTTTGCCTGTCTACAGGCGCAGGAAGCGACAATCCGGCTCCGGGGGGAACCTCTGCCAGAGACGATGGAGCAACTGGCTCGTGAGGGCAGGAACGCCGGCGAGGAGCCGGAGACACTTTCGGATGCGCAAGCCCGGATCGGTGAAGCTCTGTCGCTGCTGGGAAACCTTGAATCAGACGCGCTCGACGCGGGCGCGGACCGAACCACTACGACCGAAATTCCGGGCGGCATGATCTTCGACATGACCGGCGAGCAATATGCGCGGGACTGGGCGCTGGCCCAATTCTATTTTCATCTGACCACAGCTTACGCCATCCCGCGAAGCCACGGGATCGAGCTCGGGAAAGCGGATTACGTTCCGCACAGGTTCGCGTATCTCCGGCCCGGATCAATGCCGCAGAGCTGATGCGACAACGGATGTGGCGGCTAACGCCGTAGGGAAACCGAGAGAAGCTTGACGGTTTTTCACCCGCTCCCGTTATTGGGGTTGGGGATGCGACGATCCGGGTGCGGACTATCCCCTTCGAGCACGGTAGGTAGGAAAGCGACCATTCAGCTTCCGACCCATGCTGATCATTCAGCCGGCGATGGGCGTTTCCCCAAAGGGTACATTTAGTCCGGGCATCCTACGTCAGCAAATCCGCAGGCCACAGGACGATTTGCGGGACGAACGCCACCAGGATCATCACGACGATGTTGATGACGTAGAAGGGGATGGCGGCGACAGCCAGGCGCTCGAACGGCACTTTCGAGACATAGGCGGTCGCGAACAGGCAGGTTCCGACCGGCGGCGTCGCCAAGCCGATGGCGAGCCCGACGGCCATGAAGATAACGAAGTGCAACGGATCAAACCCGGCCTGCACCGCGGCCGGCAAGAGCACCGGGATGAGCATCAGCGCGGCGGCGACGATATCCATCAGCATGCCGACCACCAGGAAGATGACCCCCATCATCAGCAGGATCGCGCCAGGACTATCGGTCAGCGCGGTGATCGAGCCGGACACCTTGTTGGGCAAGAGATCGATGGTGAAGATGTAGGTGGCGCTGCTCGCCACCATGAGAATGAGCAGGACGGTGCCGGAGGTGCGCGCGGCGCGGATGACGATCGCCGGAACCTCACGGAAGTCGAGGTCGCGATGAACCAGCGCGCCGATGGCGAGCGTGTAGACAACGGCGATGCCGGCGGCCTCGGTCGGCGTCACGATTCCCGAGAACATCCCGGTAAGGATGATCACCGGCGCGCCGAGCGAGGGAACCGCCCGCAGAAGGGCACGGGCCTGCTCACCCACCCTGTATCGGGTTTGCAACCCGTAACCGCGTCGCCGAGAGATATAGTAATTGTAGCAGGCCAGCGACGCAGCGAGCAGCACGCCTGGGCCAAGACCGCCAGCCAGCGCCTTGCCGACCGATTGCCCCGATGCGGCGGCGGCAACGATCACCAGGATGCTTGGCGGGACAAGCGTCGCCAGCGTCGCCGTGATCAGCGTCAACGCAGCCGCGTAGGGCAGCGGATAGCCGCGTGTCGTCATCGAACGGATGGTGATCGGTCCGAGACTGGCGATGTCGGCCACCGACGAGCCGGAGATACCGCCGAAGACGAAGCTCGACAGGATGTTGACGTGGCCAAGGCCGCCGCGAAATCGCCCGACGACGGCATCAGCCGCGGTGAAGATCCGCTCCGACAGGCCGCCGCGCTCCATGATGTTGCCGGCGAGGACGAACAGCGGCACCGCAATCAGCAGGAAGCTGTTGATCGATGTCGCCATGGTCTGGGTGATCATCGACAGCGGCAGGTCGTAGTACCAAAGCGTCGCTGCGGAGCCGAGACCAAGCGCCAGCGACAGCGGAACACCGAGCATCGCCATAAGCATGAACACCAGAAGTATGACCAGGCTCATATGGCTCCCTCGGTCCCTTCGCTGGACGCGGCACCGGCTTTTTCCGGCTCGAGCAACACCGAAACCACCGATCCAAAAATGGCCAGAGCGGCACCCAAGACGACGGGGAGCGTTATCAGCCACATGCCGAGACCCATCGCGGGCGAGGTTTCGCCGAAGCGAATCTGCTGCATCATCAGGCGGTAGCCGTACCAGCCGGCGATGCCGAAGAAGACCGCGGCGCAGAGCGGGGTCAGATAGACAAGCAGCCCACCTAACCGGGGCGGCAGCATCGCCACGAAGAGATCGACCCGCGGATGCTCCGCCTGGCGAAAGCCGGTGGCCATGCCAAGAAATGCCGTCCAGATAAAGAGAAACCGCGACAGCTCCTCGGTCCAGGGCACCGAGTGATTGGCGGTGCGCGAAACGACTTGGAGGCCGATACTGAGCACCATGGCGATCACCGCCAAAAGCAACAGCGCATCAACGATCATCCAGATGTATCTGTCCAGCGTTCGCAGCATGACGCGCCCCCGGCTGCGGCAGGTCGAGCTGAACGACCGCGCATAATAAGTGGCACTCCGGCGCCGAGGCCGGAGCACCCAAGCATCTCTACTGGCTGACGAAATTCAAGCTGGTTTCCATGAACTCCTTACCGATCTTATCCCCAAACTGGGCGTAAATGCCCCGGGCGACCTCCTGGACCTTGGCCTTTTCCTCCGGCGGCAGTTCGTTCACCTGCATGCCGAGCTGTTTGAGCTCCTCGATGATCTTACTCTCCTGAGCGATCTCCTCGGCATCATGCTTCTTGACCATCTCGTCGGCGGCCTCCTGCACGGCGGCGCGCTGTTCCTGCGGGATCTTTTCCCAGGCCGCCTTCGACAGAGCCAGCAGGTAGGAATCGGCGAGATGTTGAGTGATGTTCAGATGCTTCTGGACCTCGTATAGGCGATTGTTGAGGGGCACCTCGACAGGATTCTCCTGGCCGTCGATGACCTTGAGTTGCAGGGCGCTGTAGACTTCCGAGAAGGCCATCGGCGTCGGATTGGCGCCCAAGGCCTGGAAGAGCGCGACGAAGAGTTCGTTGTTGGGCGTGCGCAGTTTCAAGCCCTTGAAATCCTCGGCCTTGGTGATTGGCGTCTCGCGTGTCGTGACATTGCGGAACGTCCGGAGAAAAATACCCAGACCCTTGATATCGAGGCGATCGAGCGACGAGAGCAGGGTCTGACCCGGCTCCCCGCGCAGGTAACCTTGCAACTGATCGTAGTCGGAAAAGAGGTAGGGCAGGCTGATGGCGTTCATGCGCGGCTCGAAGGAGGCATAGACGCTGCTGGCCAGGATCAACCCGTCGAGCGCGCCGCTGCCAAGCTGATTGACCGCCGCGTTCTGGTCCTTGCCGAACAGGACGCCATCGGCGAAGACCTGAAACTCCACCTCGCCGCCGGTTTTTTCCTTGACCAGATCGGCGAAGTCCTTGGCCGCGCGTCCCACCGACGAATCGGCGGGGTCGGCGACCGCCAGCCTGAGCGTCGTCTGCGCATTCGCGGGGGTAACCGTCGCAGTCAGCGCTCCCGTACCGGCCAAGGCGATTGCCTGGGCGCCCAGCGCCAGGACGAAACGCCGGGTCCGCCTGCCTTTGGTGAAGTTCATGATATCCTCCCTGGTTTCGGCCGCCACCTCCCGATCGCGGTCGGTTCGATCCTGAATGCGTCTATCGCCCTTGCTTCCGGCGCAGGAATTCCCGCCACCGCCTGCGAACCGCGGTTCCTTGGCGACCCCCGCTTTTCCCCGGCGGGCCGCGCCACCGCGGCCTACGCCGCGAGTGCCTTTTTCGGTGTCATGGTGCGCTCCATCTCTCTGCGCAGCTCGACGACGTCGAGATCCGCGGAGAGATCGACGTCGCCGTAGCGCACGATCTGATCCTTCCCGACCGACCTGATCAGTGGAACATTATGGGCGAGACCGATCGGCAGCCCGCCGACGGCAAGACTCTTCGCAGCTGGAATGGCATTGGCCCAGACGGCGTAGCCGCCCTCCCCGTCCAGCATATCGCCTGCCGCAAGGTCAGCCTTCGCCGTGGCCACCGCGTCACCGCGGAATTCGCGCGAGGTTCCCGTGGGTTCACCGCGCAGTACCGCCGACAGGACGCTGATGCTGGTCTCCAGGCCGATCATGTGGAAGGGGCGCCACATCGAGCCATACCAACCCGATGGATCGGTCAGGAGGCCGTACTGGCGGAAACAGGCGCGGGCGTATTCGTCATGCGCCTTGAAGGTGACGAAGACGCCATAGCGGATATTGTTGAGCACCTCGCGGCCATCCGGCTCCTGGCTGGCGGCGATATCGACGAGGCCACTGCGCGCCAGTCGCCCGCCCTCGTCGGCGGGACGGAAGACCCGGGCCAAATCCTGCAGGCCGGCAGGGGGAAACGCCAGCCCGTCGTCCGGGCAGTCGAGCCCGGTGCCGTTCGCCACGGCGGCCATCTCGATAGCGGCTTTGGTGCCGTCGGTGAAGGAATTGTACATCTTTGGATTGAAATCGCCCTCAGCGACCTCTTCCTCGCTCCAGCCGAAGAAGCTCCAGACGGTATCCGGTGTGGAATAGCGGTAGCGCGGCTCGAAATTCATCCCCTTACCGGCGGCGGTCAGCTCGAAGCCGCAGGAGCGCACCCAGTCGACGAGTTCGCAGATGATCGCCGGCTGGTCGCCATAGGCCATCGAATAGACGAGCCCCTTGGCCCGTGCCTTGGCCGCGAGGATAGGGCCGCACAAGACATCGGCCTCGACATTCACCATCACCAGATGCTTGCCGTGCTCGATCGCCGCGAGCGCATGTCGCACACCGGCGATCGGATGTCCCGTTGCCTCGATGATGCAGTCGATCTCGCCGAACGCGGTCAGCGCCGCTGCATCGTCAAGAACATGGGTGGCGCCGGTCCGTACCGCTTCGTCCAGGCAGGACGCCGCGTAGCGCTCGGCCGGCCAGCCCACGCGACGCAGCGAGGCCCACGCCTTGCCAACGTCGAGGTCGGCAATGCCGACCACATGCAGGCCCTCGATCCGCTGCGCTTGGGCCAGGACCATCGAGCCGAATTTTCCGGCCCCGATCAGTCCGACCCGAACCGGTCGGTCATTGGCCACGCGTGCCTTGAGCAGGGTCGAAAGATTCACGTCTTATACCTTTCCCAGCGATGGAATTTAGCGCCCGGCGAACAGCTGGCTCCGCCGGCATGCCGGATCATCCATGTGCAAATTCGGAATGCCGTTAGCGCAAGGCTCTGCGGCACTCCCCGGACGGTACGCAGCGCGATCCTGAAGAACAATTCAATTTATCTAGCTGATTATTTAGATTTTCTAATGTATTGCCGGCTTGGTGGCTTCCCTCGCCCAAGCGTCCCGCTCAGCCTTCACCCAGGCAAGGAACGCCTGCACCTGCCGGCGGCGCAGATGGTGATCGGGACAGACCAGCCATTGCGTCACCGCGGCAAGGATCGGAGGTTCGGCGATGGGGGAAACCAGCAATCCCTCCACCAATTCCCTCTGCATCATCAGATCGCTCTCAAGCGCAATTCCGATTCCGGCGACCGCAGCATCGACGGCCATGTGCGATCGGTCGAAGAATATCCGCCGCCAGCCCTCTTTCGGCGTCACCCCAAACTCGCTGAACCAGCGCGACCACTGCATCTGCGACTTGACCGAATGGATCAGGCGATAGTCGGTGATCGTCTCGGGATCGACGCGGCCGGACGACACGTAACCGGGCGCGCACACGGCATAGAACCGTTCCTCCGCGAAGGGCTCCACATGCAGTTCCGGCCAGCGCCCTTCGCCATGCCGGATTTCGATATCGACACTCTCGCGGGAAAAATCGGTCGGCTCGTTGGTGCCGTCCAAGCGGATGTCCACTTCCGGATGCGCGGCGATGAATTTCGTCAGCCGCGGCATCAACCATTTCGTCGCCAGGCTCGGCGTCGCCCGGATCGTCAGGATACGGACCGCCTTGTAGCCGCGAATCTGGTTCGTCGCCTCCGCGATGCGCTCGATCTCCTCTGTGATCGAAGCGAAGTAGCGTTCTCCCGCCTCGGTCAGTTTGACGTGCCGCCCCTCCTTCAACATCAAGGATGTCCCGAGTTGCGTCTCGAGCAGGCGGATTTGCTGACTGACCGCGGATGGCGTCACGCCGAGTTCCTCCGCCGCGCGCGTGATGCTGTTCGACCGGGCGGCGGCGTGAAAGACGTTGATGGCCCGAATTGGCAGATGCATGAGGGTTTCCAAGGATTGGCTGCGGTTTGCCCATCGTTATCCGATGCCGGCGGACAGGTCAGCACCGCACCTTTACCGCACCGTCCGTTGGCGAAGGATGTACAATCGTTGCGCACTTGGACAATTGGAGCTGCTTGCGAAGCACACGACGGCTCCGGGCCGCGAGCGGACTGACAGCTTCTGGCCTTGCGCCTCGTTTAGTTGCCATTCCAAAGCCGCAGGCCCATAAGAATTTGAATGGAACGGTTGCACTACCGCTTGGCCGCCGGCGGTTTAAGGTCGAACCGGTACCCAAACAGCCCGCCGGTCTCGTCATCAGCCAACTTCACCGAGTTTACAAAGTCGTCGAGTGGTAGATCACTTGACGCGTTGGCGCTGTTGAACTCGTCGCTGTTCAGGGTGACGATGTACTGACCTCCGATCTCGTCGGCTACGTCCTTGCCGTAGACAAGAGCCTGGGCGACCTGGCGAGAGTCGACGCCGTCGAACAAATGACTATCATGGACGAGGAGCTGAGGACCCGGCTTAAATCGGTCGAACGCGATCCGTAAGAGCGTGGTGTCGAAGCAGAAGATCTTCATCATATCGATCCCGCCTTTGTTTCCACCACCCTCGATGTCGATTCGGAACTTGGGGCCAGACCGTGACGCCTCGATGATGAGATTTCCGGTGCGGTCGTCGTAGAGCTTTGCGATGGCACGATCCACCAACACGGTCGCTCTTTTTATATTGTCCTCGTCCTTCTCGTAGTTCTGGCGCAGCTTCAACTCCAGCTCGGCGGCTTCGGCTTTCATCTGGGTCTCGTTGTTCTCCAAAGCGGCGGCATGGTGAAGCTTGCTGCGCAGCGTTTCCGCGCGGCTGATGTTCACTCCCAAGGTCTCGCGCAGGCGGATCAGGTCCTCGAACGCTCCCTTGCCGTCGAGTGTCTTCAGGATTTCGGTTCGCTCAGCGGAGCGCTTCGCGAGGTCTGCTGATAATTGGTCCCGGCGTTGCCGCATCTCATCAATCTGATCCCGGAGATAGCCATGACGGTTGGCGGTCACTGATGCTTGGAAAGCCTCCACGTCCTCGAAACGACGCAGCGCAAGGCCCGGCAGCTCGATACCAGCAGCACGATAGAGTGACTCCACGTCCGCATATTCCGGTGGCGCTTCCACATCGAGGGCCTTCTGCATGTATTCGACGGCCGACTCGGCCTCAGCCAGCTCAAAGGTGATTTCGGTGATCCTGTCCTTCAGGCGTGAAGCACGTCCAGCCAGTTCCTTGTAGCTATCATGCACCTGGAACGCGTCGATCTGAGCTCGCAGGATGCGTATTTCACCGCATCGTGAGCACGGATTTCACCGCATCGTGAGCAGAGATTTCGGGGGATCGTGAGCAACGATTTCAGATGATCGTGAGCACCTTTTCGAAGGTGCGGGATGCTTCGGCCGACAACTCAACCGGTCTACGGAATGCCTCGTTCAACCAACGAGGAAGCCTGATGCCAACCCAGAGATTGTCGATTGTAAAATCGCTTGCAAGAATGACCCCCTAAGCGGGGTTTTTCGCATCCAAGAATGACCCCTGCTTTGGTTTGTCACAGTCTCTTCCGGATGGGCTTTTGCTCCGTTTGGAAG
>NZ_JAZHLK010000056.1:0-24354 GCF_036549515.1 Aurantimonas sp. E1-2-R+4
ACGGAAATAGAACACATCGCCGCGTCGCGTGACGCGCTTTAACGAACGGGGCATGATCAACCGTCTGGACCAGGTTTCTGTACCAGGGTCTACGGCTACCAACGGCGATGGCTGAAATACTCGATCCGCGTCAAAGACTTATGCGGATTGTGGCAGAGAGGAAGGGATTCGAACCCTCGATACGGTCTCCCGTATACTCCCTTAGCAGGGGAGCGCCTTCGACCACTCGGCCACCTCTCCGAGGACGCAGATACCTGCGCGACGGGCCCGGTGCAAGGGAGGCAAGAAGAAAACCCGGTGAACATGATCGAAAGGCACCCTGCGGCCATTCAAACCGGACACCGCGAAACCTCGCCCCGACCCGGGAACGATCCACACGCGCTTCCTTCGCGGCGCCGTCAAGGCTCTGCGCGGCGCGGCCTGGTTCGCGGCTCAAGCAGCAGCTGGCACAGGTCGAAAAGTTGGCTCCGCGGGATCGGTTGCCAACTGTCGGTCCGGCCTTCAGTATTTGCGGATGAGCCCGACCAGCCGGCCCTGAACCTTGACCCGCTCGGAGCCGAAGATCCGCGTTTCATAAGCCGGATTGGCAGCCTCCAGCGCAATCGTATTGCCGCGCCGGCGAAACCGCTTCAGCGTCGCTTCCTCCTCGTCGACCAGCGCGACAACGATCTCCCCGGGCGTCGCTGTGTCGGCGCGGCGAATCACCACCGTGTCGCCGTCGAGGATTCCGGCTTCGATCATCGAATCGCCCTTGACTTCCAGCGCATAATGCTCGCCGCCGCCAAGCATATCCGGCGGCACGGCGAGGGAATGGGTGGTGTGCTGGATCGCCGAAATGGGAACGCCCGCCGCGATCCGGCCCATGACCGGAATCGAGACTGTGGCCGGTTCAGGCGGTCTCGTCGTCGCGCGTCGGGAAATCGGCTCAGACGTCTTGCGTGCCGCGTCGCGGCTTCCTTCGATCACGCTCGGCGTAAACCCGGCGTGGCCGACGGGGGCAGGGCGGTCCTTCTGCATCGCTTCGGGCAGCTTGAGGATCTCCAGCGCTCGCGCGCGATTGGGCAGGCGCCGAATGAAGCCCCGCTCCTCAAGCGCGGTAATCAGGCGATGAATGCCGGATTTTGAGCGAAGCTCCAGCGCGTCCTTCATCTCGTCGAAGGAGGGAGGCACCCCGCTATCCCTCAGCCGTTCGTGAATGAACGACAAAAGGTCGTGCTGCTTGCGTGTCAGCATCGAGGCGACTCCCTAAAACAAAACCTGAACAAACCTATCTGTTCTAGTTGTGTTCCGCAAGACCCTTCCATTCGTCGAGCACAACGTAGCGGCAAGCCTCGCCCGCACTGGCCGGAGCCGCCGAAGGAGCCCGCACGAGCAGCGCGTCGGCCTGCGCGTAGGTGGACAGGAGGGAGGAATCCTGGAGGGGCAGCGGAATGACCCGGATGACGCCGTCTTCTCGAACCTCCAGCCGCGACCGGACGAAGTCGGTCCGCAGGCCATTTTCAGGCATCGGCGCACCGAGCAGCCCATGCCGGTAGAGCTGGCGATCGGGAAGGCCTGCCAACCGGCGCACCAATGGAACCAGGAACAACCTCGCCGCGACCATGGAGGAGGCCGGATTGCCCGGCAGTCCGACGATCGTCAGATCGCCGAGCCGCCCCGCCATCAATGGCTTGCCGGGGCGCATCGCGACCTTCCAGAAGTCGAGTCCGACGCCGCGGTTGGCGAACACCTTGCCGACCAGATCGTGATCGCCAACCGACGCCCCGCCGATCGTGACGAAGACATCCGCCCGGTCCCGGATGGAATCGCTCAGGCGCGCGTCTATTGTGGCGACGTCGTCGCCGGCGATCCCGCAGTCGATCGCATCGCCGCCGGCGGCTACCACCATCGCCGCGACGCCGAACGGGTTGGAGGCGACCAACTGCGAGGGACCGAGCGGCTCGCCGGGCAGCACGAGTTCGTCGCCGGTTGCGAGGATGGCCACCTTCGGCCGCGCCAGCACCGTCAGCGCGGGGTAGCCGCAGCTCGCCGCAAGCGCGATGGCGCCGGGCGTGAGCAGGGCGCCGCGGGTCAACAACGTCTCGCCCGCAGCGAAATCGATACCGGCTGCCCGGATGAATTGGCCGGGTTCAAGCGAAACCGTCGGCCGCACGGTGCCGTCGTCTTCAACGCGGGCGTCTTCCTGGATCAGGATCGCATCAGCACCTTGCGGCACCGGCGCCCCGGTGAAGATTCGCGCCGCTTCTCCGCGTCCCACCTGACCGTCGAAGGCGCGCCCGGCGGCGGATTCGCCGACGACCCGCAGGACCTCGAACGGCGACTGCGCATCCTCAGCGCGGACGGCGTAGCCATCCATGGCCGAGGCATCGAAGGACGGCTGGGTGCGGCGGGCCAGGACGTCCTCGGCAAGAACGCGTCCAGCTGCTTGAAGCAACGGCAACTGTTCGGTGCGGGTGAGCGGCACCGCGCTCCCCACCAATCGTCGATAGGCTTCCTCGACGGGAAGCAGACTCACGACGCGGCCGCCGTGAAGTCGCCGGAACGGCCGCCGGACTTCGACAGCAGCCGGATGCCGGACACGCGCATCGAGCGGTCCACGGCCTTGGCCATGTCGTAAATCGTCAGACAGGCCACAGAGACCGCCGTGAGCGCCTCCATTTCCACGCCCGTCTTGCCGCTGACCTTGGCCAGCGCCGTGACGCGCAGACCAGGCAGGGTCGCATCCGGCGTTATCTCGACGCCAATCTTCTCAAGCATCAGCGGATGGCAAAGCGGAATCAGCTCGTGCGTGCGCTTGGCCGCCATAATTCCGGCGATCCGCGCAATCCCGATCACGTCGCCCTTCTTGGCTTCGCCGGCAAGAATCAGGTCCAGCGTCGCCGGCTGCATGGCGACGAAACCCTCGGCTTCTGCGACCCGAACGCTGTCGGCCTTGTCGCCGACATCGACCATTGAGGCAGCGCCGGCGGCGTCGAGATGGGTGAGCCCGGATTGCTTGGTGTCGCTCATGACGAGGCCCCCGGTTGGCGGGTGGCGCCAAGCAGCACGCGCGTCGCCGCCTCCACATCAGACTGGCGCATCAGGCTTTCCCCGACGAGAACGGTGCGGATCCCCCGATCGGCGAGGCGCAGGCAGTCGGCATGGGTGAAAATGCCGCTCTCGCCGATGAGAATCCGGTCGTCCGGTACCAAGGCCGCCAGCCGCTCGGCCGTGGCCAAGCTGGTCTCGAAGGTCCGCAGATTGCGATTGTTGATGCCGATCAGCGGCGTGCGGAGCTTCAGCGCACGCTCGGCTTCGGCTTCGTCATGGATCTCGACCAGGATGTCGAGGCCGTAGTGTTCGGCAGCGGCTTCGAGATCGCGGGCCAGTGCATCATCGACGGCGGCCATGATGATCAGAATCGCGTCCGCGCCCCAGGCGCGCGCTTCGGCCACCTGATAGGTGTCGAACAGGAAATCCTTGCGCAGCGCCGGCAGCGCGGTCGCCGCACGAGCCGCCGTCAGATAGGCGGGCGCACCCTGAAACGAGGGCGTATCGGTGAGGACGCTGAGGCATGTCGCGCCCCCGCGCTCATACGCCGCAGCGAGAGCAGGCGGATCGAAATCCTCGCGGATCACGCCCTTCGAGGGACTGGCCTTCTTCATCTCGGCAATGAGTGCCAGGCCACCCGCCGCGTGCTTTGCCCGGATCGCTTTCGTAAAGCCGCGCGGGGCATCCGAGGGATCGATCGAGGCTTCGAGATCGGCGAGCGGCACGCGCTGTTTGGCAGCGGTGATCTCCTCGCGCTTGTAGGCTTCGATCCGCTGCAGGATATCGCTCATGCGGACGCCTCGCCGAACTTGCGCGTTGCTGCCGCCAGGCGCTCCAGGGCGGCACGCGCCAGGCCGCTGTCGATCGCATCGGCTGCCATTGCGACGCCGCCGCGAATATCCTCAGCCTTGCCGGCCATCATCAGGGCGCCGGCACTATTGAGCAAGACGATGTCGCGGTAGGCGTTTTTCGCGCCGCCGAGCACTGCGGTCAGCGCCGCGGCGTTTGCCGCCGCATCGCCGCCCTTGATTCCGGCAAGGGGCGAACGCCGCAACCCGGCGTCCTCCGGCTCGACGCTGAAGGTGCGAATTTCGTTCCCCTCGAGCACCGCGACCGCAGTCGTCCCCGAAACGGTCATTTCGTCGAGCCCGTCACCATGCACGACCCAGGCGGATTCGGTGCCCAATTCGCGCAGCGTCTCCGCCAGCGGCAGCAGCCATTGCGGCGAGAACACTCCGACCAGCAGCTTCTTCACGCCCGCCGGGTTCGACATCGGCCCGAGCAGGTTGAAGATCGTCCGGGTGCCGAGCTCGACCCGGCTGGGACCGACGAAGCGCATCGCGGCGTGATGCGTCGGAGCGAACATGAAGCAGAGGCCGGCATCGGCGAGCACCCGCGAGATCGCATCCGGCTTCAGGTCGACGTCGACCCCGAGCGCGGCCAGCACGTCCGCCGCCCCAGATTTCGAGGACAGAGCCCGGTTGCCGTGCTTGGCGACGACGAGACCGCACCCGGCGAGGACGAAGGCCGAGCATGTCGAAACGTTCAGCGTGCCGGCGTGATCACCGCCCGTGCCGACGATGTCGATGGCGTCCGGCGGCGCCGCGACCCGCGACATGTTAGCGCGCATGACCGAGACGGCACCCGCCATCTCGTCGACGGTCTCGCCGCGCACGCGGAGCGCCATCAGGAAGCCGCCGATCTGCGAGGGCGTCGCTTCGCCGGACATCATCACCGCGAAGGCGGCCTCCGCCTCGGATCGCGTCAGGGACTGACCATCCGCGACCTTGGCGATGAAGGGTTTCAGACTTTGGCTCACCGGACGATCGCCTTGGCGTTTTCGATGGCGGCCGGACTGACGCTGAGCGGCGTGTCGTTTTGCAGGAGTGTCACGTAGCTCTGCAGGAGATCGTTTTCGAAGATACCCTTCAACTGCTGGCGCTCCTCCGCCGCGACGTTCGCGGCCGGATCGGCGGGAGAAGCGATTTCGGTAACCTTCAGGACGACCTGTGAGCCGGACTCGCGGCCGCGCGCCGTGGCGATCGTTCCATCGCCGCCGGAGAACGCCGCGGCGACGCCGACCTGACCCAGAACGGCCGCGCCGGACTGCCGCGTGATCGACGCCGCCGTCTGCTTGCTAAGGCCCGCTTCCGTCGCCACCTCGTCCATGCTCTTGCCGCTCTCGAGTTCGGCCTTCAAAATATTGGCTCGCTCGCTCAAGAGTCGCTGGGTCTCATCGTTTTTCCAGTCGGCGAGCACGCGGTCGCGTGCCTCGTCGAATGTGCGGTCGCGCGCCGGGTCGATACTGACGACGTCGTAGAAGACATAGCTGTTCGATTCGAAGTTGATCGGCACATTGTCGAATCCCGGCTCGGTCTCGAAGGCGCCGGCCAGAAGCTCCTTCGCCGCCGGAAGCTCCGCTACCGGCGCGCCGTCGGGACCGTTGCCCTGGCTGTCGACCGCCGGAACGGTTTCGGCCGCAATGCCCGCGGCCTTGGCCGCCTCGGCGAAGCTGGCGCCACCGGCGCGCGTATCCTCGAAGGCATTGTAGGCGCTTGCGGCGGTGTCGTTCGCCGCGACGAGCGCCAGAGCCTTGCGAATCTCGTCCGAGACCTCGTCGAGCGGACTCACACCCACCGGCTGGATTTTTGAAACGCGCAGGATCGCCGGGCCGAAGGCGCCGGCCACAACGTCTGATATCGCCCCTTCGCCCAGGGAAAACGCCGCGTCGGAGATCTTCGCGTCGGGAATTTCAGATTTGGATACCAAGCCGAGGTCGGTGTCTTCGACGGTCCGTCCGGCCTGCTTGGCGACCTCTTCGAAGCTGGCACCGCCGTCCAGCTTGGCCTTGGCTGTGTCGGCGGCAGCCTTGTCGGCGAAGACGATCTGCTGGACCTGGCGCCGCTCCGGTGTGGTATAGCGCTCCTTGCTCTGCTCGTAGTCCGCCTTCACCTGCTCGTCGGTGATCGTCGCCGGATCACTCAGCACTTCCGGCGTCAGCGTGGCGTACGCGAGGGAGCGATATTCGGGCGCGGCGTATTTCGCCTTGTTCTCCTCGAAATAGGCCGTCAGCACGTCGTCCGACGCATCGGCGACCGGTGGCACCGTCGAGGGGGACATGCTGATATAATCGACCGTCCGGCGCTCGCCATTGTAGAGGCCCAGCGCCGTTTCGAACGTTACGGGCGTATTGCCGCCCTGCGAAATCGCCTCGACGATCTGGCTGCGAATGGCGGCGTCTTCCTGGCTGCGGATATAGTCGCGCTCCCGGATACGGGCGTTGGAAAGGACCGCCTGAAACGCATTGCGCGAGAAATTTCCCGAGGCGTCCTGAAACGAGGGGTCGTCCGCGATCAGACGCGCCAGACGCTCCTCCGACAGGCCAAGGCCGATGCGACGACCCTGTTCGTCGAGCATGGCGCCGGCGACGAGCTGGCTGAGGACGCCTTGGTCGATGCCGAACAATTGGGACTCTTCCGCGGTCGGACGGCGGCCGATCTGCTGGGTCAGACGGGCTTGGGCTCGGTTGTAGGCCAGAGCGTAATCCTCCAGCGAAACCTCGGTCTTGCCAGCTGTCAGCACCGTCGTCGCCGTATCGCCGCGAAATACGTCGCCAATCCCCCAGGCGGCGAAGCTGACGACGAGCAGGGCAAGGAGGATTTTCGCGGTCCACCCGGAAATGCTGCCTCGCAGTGTATTGAGCATCGTCGTCTCCCTTCGCCCGCTCGACCTTCGCGACGGCGAAGCGAAGCAGGGCATCCATCGTTCTCAGGCCTTAATAGGAAACAGCGCGGGGCGGGCGCAAGCAGGCTGGACGATTGATTTCTCGGCTCCCTCGCATATTGCCGACCGACGATGATAGGTATGCGCCATCAGGTCCGCGCCCTCCGCGCACCGCTCCAGGGAGTAAATGTCGACATGAAGCCACGGCCACTGATCGCGGGTAACTGGAAGATGAACGGGCAGTTGTCGGCATTGACGGAACTGAAGAGCATCGCGGACGCTGCCGGCCACGGGCTCGCCGACCGCCGCGACCTGCTGATCTGTCCGCCGGCGACGATCCTGTCCGCCAGTCGCGGGGTCCTGGGTGAGAATGTCGCGGTCGGAGGGCAGGACTGCCATCCGGCGGAAAGCGGTGCCCACACCGGCGACATCTCCGCCGCGATGCTGAAGGATATCGGGGCGCGTTACGTCATCGTCGGTCATTCGGAACGCCGCGCCGATCACGGCGAATCGGACGCGCTGGTTCGCGCAAAAGCGGAAGCGGCCATGAAGGCGGGGCTGGTCGCGGTGATCTGCGTGGGCGAGACCGAGGCGGAACGCGAGGCCGACCAGACGCTGGAGGTCCTCGGGGCGCAACTGGCCGGCTCTCTACCGGACGGATTGACCGGCGAGACCGCGGTCGTCGCCTACGAGCCTGTCTGGGCGATCGGAACCGGACGCACGCCGACGGTCGCCGACGTGAAACAGGTTCACGATTTCATTCGCAAGACCCTGTCGGATCGCTTTGGCGAAGCTGTCGCCTCGGCTGTGCGAATCCTTTACGGTGGATCTGTCAAACCTGCGAACGCGGCCGAGCTTCTGGCTGTCGACAATGTCGATGGGGCGCTTGTCGGCGGCGCGAGCTTGAAGGCGTCCGACTTTATCGCGATATGCGAGGCCGTCGTCGTTTCCTGATCAAAATGGCGGTGAAACACCGAAACCGGTTGGAAAGCCGGCCGCGCTTCTGTAGAAGGCGCGCAATTCCTAAAATCGACGCGCTGCGAAAGTCCAATGGAAACCATTCTTATCGTCATCCACTTGATGATCGTCATCGCGCTCGTCATCGTAGTGCTGTTGCAACGATCCGAGGGCGGCGCCCTCGGTATCGGCGGCGGTGGCGGCGGCTTGATGTCGGCCCGTGGCGCCGCCAATGCGCTGACCCGCACGACCGGCATTCTGGCGGCGGCCTTTTTCCTGACCTCCCTGTCGCTTGGGATTCTCGCCCGTTATGGCGGCCAGCCGACTGACATTCTCGATCGCTTGCCGACCACTCAGGGCGGCGCGGATCAAGGCGGCAGCCTATTGGATCAGCTGGGCGCACTGCCGGAGCAGGAGGGAGTGTCCGGCAACGCCGATCAGGCGCCGCAGGCGGACGCCGCCGCAACGGACGTGACGCCATCGGATCCAAACGCACCGAGCGCCGCACCATCGATGCCGGAGAACACCACCGAAACGGCCGTGCCGCAGTCGGCTCCGGCCGAAGACGCTTCCACGTCGGCTGCCACCCCGGCGCCGCAGATTCCCGCCAATCCGGCTCCCACTGCGCCGAATGCCGCCGAGGACCCGACGGTTCCGCCGGTGGAGGCACCGCCGGCTGGTGTCGAACGGCCGGTCGAGAGCGGCACGTCGCCGTCCGGAACCGCCCAGTAGCATTCACGCACCGTTTGCGGTCGTCATCATCGGGGCGCCTTCGGGCGCCCCGTCCAGTTTCGGCATGGTCGAAAAGTGACTGGCAGAATCAGACCGGTCGAGATATCGGGAAAGCCCATGGCGCGATATATCTTCATCACCGGCGGCGTGGTCTCCTCACTCGGTAAAGGAATTGCATCGGCGGCGCTCGGCGCGCTGTTGCAGGCCCGCGGCTACCGGGTGCGGCTGCGCAAGCTCGATCCCTATCTGAATGTCGATCCCGGCACGATGAGCCCGACCCAGCACGGCGAGGTGTTCGTAACCGACGACGGCGCCGAGACCGATCTCGATCTCGGCCATTACGAGCGTTTTACCGGGCGATCGGCTAACCGGATGGACAACATCACCACTGGCCGAATCTACCAGGATATCATCGCCAAGGAACGGCGCGGCGACTATCTCGGCGCCACGGTCCAGGTCATTCCCCACGTCACCGACGCCATCAAGGAATTCGTTCTCGACGGCAACGAGGACTTCGATTTCGTGCTGTGCGAGATCGGCGGCACGGTCGGCGATATCGAGGCGCTGCCGTTCTTCGAGGCGATCCGGCAGCTCGGCAACGACCTGCCGCGCGGCGGCGCGGTCTATGTCCACCTGACGCTGATGCCGTACATCCCGACGGCTGGTGAACTGAAGACCAAACCGACCCAGCATTCGGTGCGCGAGCTGCGCGCCATCGGCATTCAGCCGGACATCTTGCTGGTGCGCGCCGACCGGCCGATCCCGGCCGAGGAACGGCGCAAGATGAGCCTGTTCTGCAATGTTCGGGAAACGGCGGTCATCCAGGCGCTCGATGTCGCCACGATCTACGACGTGCCGATCGCCTATCACCACGAAGGGCTGGACACGGAAGTGCTCGCTGCATTCGGCATCGATCCGGCGCCGAAACCGCAATTGCAGCGCTGGCATCAGGTCGTCGACGGGATTCGCAATCCCGAGGGCGAGGTGACTATTGCCGTCGTCGGCAAATACACCGGCTTGAAGGACGCTTACAAATCCCTGATCGAGGCGCTGCAGCACGGCGGCATCGCCAACCGGGTCCGCGTCAAGCTCGACTGGATCGAGGCGGAGGTTTTCGAAGAGGAGGATCCGGCCCCCTATCTGGAGCGGGTGAACGGCATCCTGGTGCCCGGCGGGTTCGGCGAGCGCGGGGCGGAGGGCAAGATCGCCGCCGCCCGCTTCGCGCGCGAACGAGGCGTGCCGTATTTCGGCATCTGCTTCGGCATGCAGATGGCGGTGATCGAGGCCGCGCGGACCTTGGCCGGGATCGAGAAGGCGGGCTCGACCGAATTCGGTGAGACGAGCGAGCCGGTCGTCGGCCTGATGACCGAATGGCTGAAGGGCAACGAACTGGAACAGCGCGCCGCCCAGGGTGACCTTGGCGGCACCATGCGGCTCGGCTCCTACAAGGCGAGCCTCAAGAGCGGCTCCAGAATCGCCGCGATCTACGGCGACACCGATATCGAGGAGCGGCACCGTCACCGCTACGAGGTCAACCGCGCCTACCGCGAAGCGCTGGAAGCGGCCGGTATGAGCTTCGCCGGCATGTCGCCTGACGGCCTTCTGCCGGAGACGGTGGAACTGGCCGACCATCCCTGGTTCATCGGCGTGCAGTACCACCCGGAACTGAAATCCCGGCCGTTCGAGCCGCACCCGCTGTTCGCCAGCTTCATCGCCGCGGCGGTCGAGCAGAGCCGGCTGGTGTGACCGGCGGAATTCGCGACGACCGCGCGGGGCGGGCCCTCGATCACGTCGTCCTTCCGTTCGAGTCCCTGGACGAGGCCCGCCGTCTCTTCACGGCGCTCGGCTTCACCGTCGCGCCCGATGCCGTCCATCCCTTCGGAACCGGCAACGCTTGCGTGTTCTTTGCCGACGGCACCTATCTCGAGCCGCTGGCGATCGCCGACCCGGCGGCCTACGAAGCCGCGAAGTCCGCGGGCAACCTATTCGTCGCGCGCGATGCCGGCTTTCGGTCCCGCCATGGCTTGCCGTCGATCTCGGCCATCGCCTTTCGCTCGGCCGACGCGCTGGGCGACCGGGCCGCGCTGGCAGAGAAGCGGCTTGCCGAGGCCGAACTGGTCGAGTTTTCGCGGAATTTTCGGACACCCGCAGGCGAGGATGCGTCGGTGTCGTTCCGCCTAGCCTTCGCCTGCGCCGAACCCGACTCGCATGTCCACTTCTTCTTCTGCCAGCCACTGCATACTAAGGCGCCGGACCGCTCCACACTGACCCGACACCCGAATGGTGTGTCCGGTCTTGCGCGCATCGTCCTGTCGGACTGTCCGCCAGACAAATCACGCGAACTGCTGGCGACCGTGTCGGATTCTCGCGCGGACGAAGGCAGTCATGGGGGGCTATGTTTCGAACTCGCCAACACCACGCTCCATGTCCTTTCCGACGCGTTATTGGTCGAAGACTATGGGGTGAAGCAGAACGTGTCGGGCGAACTACGTGTTTGCGGCATTGTGCTGAACGTCGCGGACATGGCCGCAACCCGTGCCTGTCTTGCCGCCGGCGGCCATTCGTCCGAGATGACCGGCGACCGCCTCGTCGTCCCGTTCGGCAAGGACGGCGGCTTCATCGCATTCGAGGAATCGCCCGCATGACCGCACCCAACAGTACCGTCTCCGCCAAGGGCGTCCGTTTCTCGCAGACTCTGCCAGTCGCGTTGATCGCCGGCCCCTGCCAGATGGAAAGCCGCGACCACGCGCTGATGATCGCCGAGACGATGAAAAAGATCACCGGCGATCTCGGCATCGGCTACGTCTTCAAGGCGAGCTTCGACAAGGCGAACCGCACCAGCCTCGCCGGCAAGCGCGGCATCGGGCTGTCCGAAGCCCTGCCGGTGTTCGAGGAGATCGCCCGTACCTTCGGCCTGCCGGTGTTGACCGACGTCCATACCGAGGAGCAGTGCCGCGAAGCCGGCGCGGTGTGCGATATCCTGCAGATCCCGGCGTTTCTCTGCCGCCAGACCGATCTGTTGATCGCCGCGGCGAAGACCGGCCGCGTCGTCAATATCAAGAAGGGCCAGTTCCTGGCGCCCTGGGACATGAAGAACGTCCTTACGAAGGTGACCGACAGCGGCAATCCGAACGTGCTCCTGACCGAGCGCGGCGTCTCCTTCGGCTACAATACGCTGGTGTCGGATTTTCGGGCGCTGCCGATCATGGCGGAGATGGGCGCGCCGGTGATCTTCGACGCGACCCATTCGGTGCAGCAGCCGGGCGGGCAGGGCGGCTCATCGGGCGGCGACCGCCGCTTCGTCGAGACCCTGGCACGGGCGGCTGTCGCGGTCGGTGTCGCCGGGCTGTTCATCGAGACCCATGAGGACCCGGACAACGCCCCATCGGACGGGCCGAACATGGTGCCGCTCGATCGAATGCCGGACTTGCTGAAGCGGTTGCAGGCGCTCGACGCGGTGGCGAAGGCCTTCGGCTAAGACCGGCGGGAAAACGGTTCACGCCCGCGCTGCCTTGGTCTAAAAGCCCTCCAAAGCGACCTAGCAACTGGAGTGGGCCCATGACCGCCATCATCGATATCATCGGACGTGAAATACTCGACAGCCGGGGCAATCCGACGGTCGAGGTCGACGTCCTCCTCGAAGACGGCTCGATGGGACGGGCGGGGGTTCCCTCGGGCGCTTCGACCGGCGCCCACGAGGCGGTAGAGCTGCGCGACGGCGGGTCGCGCTATCTCGGCAAGGGCGTCGAAAAGGCGGTCGCGGCGGTGAACGGGGAAATCCTCGAGGCGATCGGTGGTCTCGAGGCCGAGGACCAGATGCGCATCGACGCGGCGATGCGCTCCCTCGACGGAACCAAAAACAAGAGCCGGCTCGGTGCCAACGCCATCCTCGGCGTCTCGCTCGCCGTCGCCAAGGCCGCGGCTGATGCCTCCGGCCTGCCGCTCTATCGCTATGTCGGCGGTGCCTCGGCTCATGTCCTGCCGGTGCCGATGATGAACATCATCAATGGCGGCGCCCATGCCGACAACCCGATCGACTTCCAGGAATTCATGATCATGCCGGTCGGCGCGGAGCGCTTCGGCGAGGCGCTGCGGATGGGCGCGGAGGTGTTCCACACCCTCAAGAAGATGCTCAAGGACGCCGGCCACAATACCAATGTCGGCGACGAGGGCGGCTTCGCGCCGGGCCTGGCCTCGGCCAAGGACGGGCTCGACTTCGTCATGAAGGCGATCGAGAAGGCCGGCTATAAGCCGGGCGAGGACATGTTCCTGGCGCTCGATTGCGCCGCGACGGAGTTCTTCAAGAACGACGTCTACGATCTGGAAGGCGAGGGGCGGAAACTCTCACCTACCGACATGGCGGCCTATCTCGCCGAACTCGCGGACGCCTATCCGATCATCTCGATCGAGGACGGCATGGGCGAGGACGACTGGAGCGGCTGGAAGGCCCTGACGGGCCAGATCGGCGAGACGGTCCAACTCGTCGGCGACGATCTCTTCGTGACCAATTCCGAGCGCCTGCGCGAGGGGATCGACAAGGGCGTCGCCAATTCGATCCTCGTGAAGGTGAATCAGATCGGAACCTTGTCGGAGACGCTCGACGCCGTCAGCGTCGCCCATCGCGCCGGCTATAGCGCGGTGATGTCGCACCGCTCCGGCGAGACCGAGGATTCGACCATCGCCGACCTGGCGGTCGCGACCAATTGCGGGCAGATCAAGACCGGATCGCTGGCGCGTTCGGACCGGCTCGCCAAGTACAACCAGCTGCTGCGGATCGAGGAGGAATTGGGCGATCAGGGCGTCTATGCCGGTCGCTCGATCTTGCGCCGGCGCGGCTGAACCGCCTGCCGCCTCCAGGACGGCCAGATCGGCACCGGCGGGCAAGGTCCGCCGGTGCCGTTTTTTTATCTTTTCTTCTCGTCCAGCTCCTCGGCGACCTGACCATAGCTGATCAGCGCGAACAGCGTGGCGCCGCCCAGGATGTTGCCGATGAGGGCCGGGACATAGAATCCAGTGACCGCATCGACGAACGACAGGTGACCGGAAAAGACTAGGGCCATCGCCTCGACTGATCCCGCCACCACATGAGACAGGTGAAACAACGCGATGAGATAGGTCAGGAGTGCGATCACCAGGAAGCTGGATTTATCCGCCGACGGCAATAGCCAGACCACCGTCGCCATCAGCCAGCCTGCGGCAATTCCGCGCAGCAGTGTATGACCGAAACCCGGTTCCATGGCTTCCTGCGAAATTTCGATCGCGGCCTTGGCGATGTCCGGCAAATTAAGGACATCAAAGGCGATCGCCGCGCCAAAGATGGTCGTTCCCACCATGTTGGCGGCAAAAACGATGAGCCAGAGGCGGGCGATCGCCAGGTGGCCGCGCCAGCTCGGCCGAGCCAGGACAGGCAGCGTCGCCGTCAGGGTGATTTCGGTGAACAGCTGCTGACGTCCGAGAATGACGATCAGGAAGCCGACCGCGTAGCCCCAGGAATCGATCAGCGGGCGCCAGTCCGTATCGGGCAGGTTGGCGCGGATCGCCGCTTGCGCAAAGACCGAAAAGCCGATCGACAGCCCGGCCGCGAGGCCCGACCACCAAAGGCTGCTGGTCGGGCGCGACAGTTCGTCTTCGCCTTCCTGGCGAACCAACTCGTAGACGGCGACCGGCCGCAATTTCAGCCTGTCCTCGATTTGATGCCGCTCGCTATGGCTCAGCGGCGAGCCTTCGTCCTCGAGCCGTTGTTCGGTCGCGTCTTTCGCATGCCGGGGCTTGTCGGATGCCCCCTGCTTGCCCTCGACGCCCTCATGATCCGTTCGGTCCATCGTCCAATTGTCCGTTGCTCGGACGGTGGAACCTAGGGCGCCGGACACAGGCGAAAACAGCGACGGCAATCCGTATCTGGACCAGCCGCGGTCGGGACTTGGTTTACGCTCTCTTAAGCGAGGCCTGCGATGATGGCGGCAAGGAGCCAAGATGCGTACCATCCAAAAGCGACAGAGCCATATCGGCCGCTTGATCGTGCCGGCGATCACGGTCAGCTTTCTGGCGTATTTCGCGATCCATGCCCAAAGCGGACGCTATAGCCTGGAGGCAAAGGCGGCATTGAGCCGGGAGCTGGCCGAACGTGGTGCCAAGATCGACGAAGTGACTGAAGTTCGCGAACGGCTCGAGCAGCGAGTCCAGCTCCTCCACGACGGAACGCTCGAGCGCGACATGATCGACGAGCGAGCACGCCGGGCGCTCAACGTGACCACCGACGACGAGATCGTCATTCTTCGCTGACCGGCCGCGAATCCGGCCGGCCAAACGACGCCCGGCGGTGCCCTGCAAGGGGCCGTAGGATCCCCCATTCAGCCATGGCTCTACAGAGATATGCACAGTAAGGCTGTTAATTAACAGGTTTTCCGTTAATTTGCTGCATGACGGCAATTAAACGGTGAATCCGTTAAACGGTTCTGCGTCGCTTGATGACGGCTGCGCTCCGTCTATACTCCCATCAGGATTTGTGGCCGCATGTCGGCAGGTCAAGACCGGGAGGCAGCATGGCGGCCAGGCAGAAGAAATCCCCCACGGCAAAAGACGCCGGCGGAGCGAGCGGTCCGCAAAAGGGCGTGCCAGCGGATTCGTCCGCCGAAATCGTCAAGACGCTTCAGCATTTCGAACCGCCCAAGCCGGCGTCCTTCTCCAAGGACGGCGAGCTCCAAGCCTATCGCGACATGCTGCTGATTCGCCGCTTCGAGGAAAAGGCCGGGCAACTCTACGGCATGGGTTTCATCGGCGGCTTCTGCCATCTCTACATCGGTCAGGAGGCGGTAGTCGTCGGCATGCAAATGGCCTTGAAGGAGGGCGATCAGGTCGTCACAGGCTATCGCGATCATGGCCATATGCTCGCCACCGGCATGGAAGCGCGCGGTGTTATGGCCGAGTTGACCGGGCGTCGCAGCGGCTATTCCAAGGGCAAGGGTGGCTCGATGCACATGTTCTCGAAGGAGAAGAACTTCTTCGGCGGTCACGGCATCGTTGGTGCGCAGGTCTCGATCGGCACCGGGCTTGGCTTTGCCAACCGCTACAACGGCACGGACGCGGTCGCGGTGACCTATTTCGGCGATGGCGCGGCCAACCAGGGCCAAGTCTATGAGAGCTTCAACATGGCCTCGCTGTGGAAGCTGCCGGTGATCTACGTCATCGAGAACAATCGCTACGCGATGGGAACCTCGGTCAACCGCGCCTCGGCCGAGACCAACTTCGCTCATCGCGGTCTGTCCTTCAAGATTCCGGGCATTCAGGTTGACGGAATGGACGTACGCGCCGTGAAGGCAGCGGGCGATCTTGCGGTCGAACATTGCCGCAAGGGCGACGGGCCGATCATCCTGGAGATGATGACCTATCGCTATCGCGGCCACTCCATGTCCGATCCGGCGAAATACCGCACCCGCGACGAGGTCCAGAAGATGCGATCGGAGTCCGATCCGATCGAGCAGGTCAAGCGTCGGCTCACGGAAGACCACGCCATGTCCGATGACGATGTGAAAGCCATCGACAAGGAGGTCCGGGAGATTGTGGCCGACGCGGCGGATTTCGCCCAGAATGATCCGGAGCCGGACATCTCCGAACTGTGGACCGATATCTACGCGGATGAAATTCCGCAGACGGCCGAGTAAGGGGACCGACGATGCCGACCGAAATTTTGATGCCCGCCCTGTCCCCGACCATGGAAGAGGGCAATCTGGCCAAATGGATCAAGCAGGAAGGCGACGCCGTCGCGCCGGGCGATGTGATCGCCGAGATCGAAACCGACAAGGCGACCATGGAGGTAGAAGCCGTCGATGAGGGCAAGCTCGGCAAGATCCTGATCGAAGCCGGCACCGAGGGCGTGAAGGTCAATACGCCGATCGCGCTGTTGCTGCTCGATGGCGAGGACGCGAGTGCGCTCGAAGGCACGCCGTCCGGCGGCGGGGCGAAGAGCACCAATCAGGGTGCCGGCGCCGAATCCGAAGCTGGCGAAGCCAAGGCAAGCGAGCCGGCAGCCGAGGCGAAGGGTGACAGCATGGCGGCACGGCGCGTGCCGGCCGAGGGCAAGGTCCATCCCGAGCTGGAGGACGATACCGGCGGGTTCGGCCAGGAGATTCCCGAAGGCACCGAAATGGTGGCGACGACGGTGCGCGAAGCGTTGCGCGACGCGATGGCCGAGGAGCTGCGCCGCGACGAGACCGTCTTCGTCATGGGCGAGGAGGTCGCAGAGTATCAGGGCGCTTACAAGATCACCCAGGGGTTGCTCGACGAATTCGGCGCGCGTCGCGTCGTCGATACGCCGATCACCGAGCACGGCTTTGCCGGTCTCGGCGTCGGCGCCGCTTTCGCGGGGTTGCGGCCGATCGTCGAGTTCATGACCTTCAACTTCGCCATGCAGGCGATCGACCAGATCATCAATTCGGCGGCCAAGACGCTGTACATGGCCGGTGGCCAGATGGGCTGCCCGATCGTCTTCCGTGGGCCGAACGGCGCGGCTGCGCGCGTCGCCGCCCAGCACAGTCAGGACTACGCGGCCTGGTATAGCCATATACCTGGCCTCAAGGTGGTGCAGCCCTACACGGCCGCGGACGCCAAGGGACTTCTGAAATCGGCGATCCGCGATCCCAATCCGGTGATTTTCCTCGAGAACGAAATCCTCTACGGCCAGTCTTTCGACATTCCGAAGATCGACGACTGGACCGTGCCGATCGGCAAGGCGCGCATCCACAGGAAGGGCGCCGACGTCACCATCGTCTCCTTCAGCATCGGCATGACCTATGCAATCAAGGCGGCCGAAGAATTGGCCAAGGAGGGGATCGACGCCGAGATCATCGATCTGCGCACCATCCGGCCGATGGACATCGAGACCGTCATTCGCTCGGTGAAGAAGACCAATCGCTGCGTCACGGTGGAAGAGGGCTGGCCGCAGGGCTCGATCGGCTCGCACATCGCGTCCGAGCTGATGGTCCGCGCCTTCGACCATCTCGACGCGCCGGTTCTTAAGGTCTGCGGCAAGGATGTGCCGATGCCTTATGCGGCCAATCTGGAAAAACTGGCACTGCCGTCGGTCAAGGAAGTGATCAACGCGGTCAAGTCCGTCACTTATCGGGATTGACGCGATGCACGGCGAGACCGCGAATATCGGATCGAACGAGGCTGGCGATAGCCTCGTGATCATCCAGGATGTCGATGTCTCGCCGGCCGCGGTGTGGGACTGCCTGACCGAGCCCGAATGTTTCAAGACTTGGTGGCGCGAGGAGCTGGAATTCGAGCCAAAGCACGGCGGTCGCTTCCTGGAACCCTGGAAAGATCCGTCGGGACGGCAACGGACCACGCGCGCGAAGGTCACGGCCTATCATCCCCCACGCGGCTTCGTCATGGTTTGGGCCGACGAGGACTGGGACTTCGACACCGTGGTCTCAGTCACGCTTGAACAGCGGGGGAGCGGCACCCGCGTCACGATCGAACATCAGGGCTGGCAAGCGGCGCCGGAAGCCGAGCGCGCCACGCTGCTGCTCGACCACCGTAATGGCTGGTCGGCGCATGTCGCCAAGCTGGCAGCCCACGCACAAGAACACGACGCCCGGCGTAAGGGCCATTGAGGAGACGTTCCGGATGCCGATCAACGTGACGATGCCCGCGCTTTCACCGACCATGGAAGAGGGCAACCTCGCCAAATGGCTGGTCAAGGAGGGCGACCAGGTGTCTTCCGGCGACATCATCGCCGAGATCGAGACCGACAAGGCGACGATGGAGGTCGAGGCCGTCGACGAGGGCACTGTCGCCAAGATTGTCGTCGCGGCCGGCACCGAGGGCGTCAAGGTCAACGAGATCATCGCCATCCTCGCCGCCGACGGCGAGAGCGCCGAGGACGCCGCGGCGGGCGGGGGCGCTGCGAGTGGTGAGAAGGCGTCTCAAGGCAATGGACAGGCCGGCGCGATCAAAGCCGATCCGCAGGCCGACGCGGCGGTCACGGGTTCTGAGGCCGATGCGAAAGACGCTGCGATGCGCGCCGACAGTCGGGCGCAGGGTGGGGGCGAGCCAGCGGCTTCCAATGGCGCCAAGGGCGAGCGCGTTTTCGCCTCGCCGCTGGCGCGGCGGCTAGCCAAGGACGCCGGCATGGATATTGGCACCGTCGAAGGCTCCGGCCCGCGTGGCCGGGTCGTGAAGACCGACGTGGAAGCCGCGGCCAAGGGCGGCGCCAGGAAGGCGGCTCCGGCAGAAACGGGCGCGGCGGCCGCGCAGCCGGCGGCTGCTCCGATGGCCAAGGCCACCAGCGACGAGTCCATCCTCAAACTCTTCGAAGAAGGCTCCTACGAAAAGGTGCCGCACGACGGCATGCGCAAGACCATCGCCAAACGCCTCGTCGAGGCGAAGACGACGATCCCGCATTTCTATCTGACGATCGACTGCGAACTCGACGCGCTGCTGGCGCTGCGCAAACAGCTCAACGACGCCGCGCCGACGATCAGGGGCGAAGCCGGCGACCGTCCCGCCTATAAGCTGTCGGTCAACGACATGATCATCAAGGCGATGGCGCTGGCCCTCAAGGCCGTTCCGACGGCCAACGTTTCCTGGACCGAGGCGGCGATGCTCCAGCACAAGCATGCCGATGTCGGCGTCGCGGTGTCGATCGAGGGCGGCCTGATCACGCCGATCATCAGGCGGGCGGAGGAAAAGACCCTCTCTGCGATTTCCAACGAGATGAAGGATCTGGCCAAGCGCGCTCGTACGCGCAAACTGAAGCCGGAAGAGTACCAGGGCGGCACCACGGCGGTGTCCAATCTCGGCATGTTCGGCATCAAGGACTTTGCCGCGGTCATCAACCCGCCGCACGCGACGATCCTGGCTGTGGGGGCCGGTGAGCAACGGGCGGTGGTGAAGAACGGCGCCGTCATGGTGGCAACGGTGATGAGCGCGACGCTGTCCACCGATCACCGGGCGGTCGACGGAGCGTTGGGCGCTGAGTTGATCGGGGCGTTCAAGCAGCTGATCGAAAACCCGATGTCGATGCTGGTTTGAGGCGATGCACATCCCATCCTCCCATGGCATACGAGGCCGTCGGGGCGCACTGGTCTTAGCCTTGGGGTGTCTGATCGGGGTTTTCGAGATGACGGCGGCCGTGGCAGGCGGCGCGAGTGAATCCGGCACGTTCGATTTCATCGACATGACGCTACTTTACGGGGGGGACGGTCCCGAGGATCCTTCCGTGCAGGTCGAATATCTCGCGCCCGGCGGCTCCGCTTCGGTGTGGTCGTCGAGCCTGGGCGCCAAGATCGTCGCTGCGGATTGGAGTTTGGACGGCGTCGAACTTTGCCTGAGCTATCCTCCTGAAACGATCGGACCGAGCCAGACGAACACTCTCGTGATGTGCGAGCAGACGGCCATCATCGCCGAACGCGTCCTCGATTCGGCACGCGGGGATATCTTTCGACTGTCCGAGCGCTCCGAGACACCTGTCGAGCTGACACCGGACGTGCGCAGCCTGGAAGACGTAACGAAATTGCTGGACGGACGGTAGAGGGCGGAGACAATGGTTTGATGAAGACGGTACTGTGCTACGGCGACTCGCTGACCTGGGGCTACGACTCCGAAACCGGATTGCGGCACGCCTTCGAGGACCGCTGGCCGAATGTCCTGACCAAAGCGCTCGGCGATGATGTCGTGGTCATCACCGACGCCCTGAACGGCCGTACAACGGTGTTCGACGACCAGATGGTGATGGCCGAGCGCAATGGGGTGAAGACGATCGCCACCGCGCTCGGCGCGCATCAGCCACTCGATCTCGTCATCCTCATGCTGGGAACAAACGACCTCAAGCGCCACACCGGTGGAGGCAGGGTGTTCGAGTCACGCCAGGGCATGGAGCGGCTGGTCGAGATTGTCCAAGGGTTCCCTTATCAGCGTGGCTATGCGGCGCCGCAAATCCTGATCGTCGCCCCGCCCATGTTCTGCGAAACGATGGAGCCCGACTTCGCCTTGCTATTCGGCCATGGCGTCGAGGAATCGCAGCATTTCCGCTCGGCCTTTACCAAGGTGGCGGAAGAATATGGCTGCGCTTTCTTCGATGCGTCCGAGGTCTGCGAGACGACTGAATTGGACGGAGTGCATCTTTCCGCCGCGCACACCCGCGCTCTCGGCGAGGAACTGGTCGAGCCGGTGAGAGCGATACTGAACGAAGCCGACAAGGAGTTTCACTCCGCCCGTCCGGCCGAGGAGACGACCAATGGCTGATACCTACGACATCCTGATCATCGGCGGCGGACCCGGCGGCTACGTCGCGGCGATCCGGGCGGCCCAACTCGGGTTCAAGACTGCCGTCGTGGAGCGCGAGCACCTCGGCGGCATCTGCCTCAACTGGGGCTGCATCCCGACAAAGGCGCTCCTGCGTTCGGCGGAGATCTTCCACTATGCCGAAAACGCCAAGGACTACGGACTGACGATCGCCAAGCCCGGTTTCGATATCGCCGCCGTGGTCAAGCGCTCGCGCGGCGTTTCGGCGCAGCTCAACGGCGGCGTCGGCTATCTTATGAAGAAGAACAAGATCGACGTCATCTGGGGCGAAGCGAAGATCACCAAGGCCGGGAAGGGCGCCTCTGTCGAGGTGTCGGTCGGCAAGATGAAGAAGCCGGCGGTGGAGCCGCAGAACCCGGTACCGAAGGGCGTGCTCGGGGAGGGGGCCTACAAGGCCAAGCACGTGATCGTCGCCACCGGCGCGCGGCCGCGCGTTCTGCCGGGCATCGAGCCGGACGGCGATCGCATCTGGACCTATTTCGAGGCGATGAAGCCAGCGTCGATGCCCAAATCGCTCATCGTCATGGGCTCGGGCGCGATCGGCATCGAATTCGCCTCCTTCTACCGCACGATGGGCGCCGAGGTGACGGTCGTCGAACTGCTGCCGCAGATCATGCCGGTCGAGGATGCCGAGATCGCGGGCGTCGCCCGCAAGCAACTGGAGAAGCAGGGCCTCAAGATTCTGACCGACGCCAAGGTTTCGAAGGTGACGAAATCCGGGCAGGGTGTCGAGGTGACCGTCGAAGCCAAGGGGAGCAAGACCGAGATTCTGAAGGCCGAGCGGCTGATTTCGGCCGTCGGCGTCCAGTGCAACATCGAGGGTCTTGGGCTTGAGGAGGCCGGCGTGGCGATCGAGCGGGGCGTGGTCAAGATCGATGGCTTTGGCCGGACCAATGTCGAGGGCATCTATGCCATCGGCGATGTGGCCGGACCGCCGATGCTGGCCCACAAGGCCGAGCATGAGGGGACGATCTGCGTCGAGAAGATCAAGGGGATGGATGTCCACCCCATGAAGACGACGCAGATCCCCGGCTGCACCTATTGCCAGCCGCAGGTCGCCTCGGTGGGCCTGACGGAAGCCAAGGCCAAGGAGGCCGGCCGCGAAGTCAAGGTCGGGCGCTTTAACTTCAAGGGCAACGGCAAGGCGATCGCGCTGGGCGAGCCCGAGGGGCTGGTGAAGACCGTGTTCGACGCCAAGACCGGCGAGTTGCTCGGTGCGCACATGGTCGGCGCGGAGGTGACCGAACTCATCCAGGGCTTCGTCATCGCCATGGGCCTCGAGACCACCGAGGAAGAGCTGATGCACTCCGTCTTCCCGCATCCGACCCTGTCGGAAATGATGCACGAGAGTGTCCTCGATGCCTATGGCAAGGTTATCCACATGTGAGACGCAGGCTTGGCCCAATTCCAAAGTCGCTTCGTCTGCGGCAGCGGATCACGACGTTCGCGATCGACTCCGCATTGTCGGCAAGAAAGCGGCCTCTCGGCGCTGCGGAACCCGGAAAATCCCGGGCCGATCATCGCCGATCACAAAAAATGCAACGGTGAGCTTGGCAAAGATCAATTCGCCCTATCTTTATCAAAACAAAAATCTTGATGGAGATTCGTATGAGTTGGCTTGCAGCAATTATCGTCGGCGGCATCGCTGGTTGGTTGACCGAAAAGGTCATGAAGAGCGACATGGGTCTCTTCATGAATATTATTCTCGGGATCGTTGGCGCCATCGTCCTGAACCTGATCCTCGGACTCACGGGGCTGGTCGATTTCCAGGCAGGCGCGTCGTTCTCGTTCTCCTATCTGATCGTGGGCTTCATCGGCGCCTGCTTGTTGATCTTCATCTTCCGCGCGGTTCGCGGTCGCACATAGCAGCCAAGCGCTTCGGCGCGTTGCAACGGTGCCGAGGCGAGGCTAAGTAAGTCGCATGGTCACCGTGCTCGATAATCGCCGGCCGGCCGGGGAGACTCCCCGGCCGCGGCATCCCGAAAAAGCCCATCGTCCGGATCAGACGGCCAGTCTGAAGAAGCCGGACTGGATTCGCGTCAAGGCGCCGGTGTCTAAGGGCTATTACGAAACCCGCGAAATCACCCGTTCCAATAATCTGGTGACGGTTTGCGAGGAAGCCGGCTGTCCCAATATCGGCGGCTGCTGGGAAAAGAAGCACGCGAGCTTCATGATCATGGGCGGGATTTGCACCCGTGCCTGCGCCTTCTGCAACGTTGCCACCGGACTGCCTAAGGCGCTTGACCAAAGCGAACCGGAGAGTGTCGGACGTGCCGTGGCTGCGATGGGGCTGGCCCACGTCGTTATCACCTCGGTCGACCGCGACGATCTGCCCGACGGCGGCGCGGAACACTTCGTCAAGACGATCCGCGCGATCCGCGCCATCGCGCCGGGAACGACGATCGAGATCCTGACGCCAGATTTCCTGCGCAAGCCGGGCGCGCTCGAAGCGGTGGTGGCCGCCAAGCCCGACGTCTTCAACCACAATCTGGAAACGGTGCCGTCGAACTATCTGACGGTTCGGCCTGGAGCCCGCTACTTCCATTCGATCCGCCTCTTGCAGCGGGTCAAGGAACTCGATCCGACGATGTTCACCAAATCCGGCATCATGGTCGGTCTCGGCGAGGAGCGGAACGAAGTGCTGCAATTGATGGACGATCTGAGGACGGCCGACGTCGATTTCCTCACCATCGGGCAATATCTGCAGCCGACCAAGAAGCACCACGCAGTGATGCGCTTTGTTACTCCGGAAGAGTTCACGTCCTTTGAGACCGTGGCGCTGGCGAAAGGCTTCCTCGTGGTCGCGTCCAGCCCGCTGACCCGCTCGTCGCATCATGCCGGCGAAGATTTCGACCGGCTCAAAGCGGCGCGCCTTGCCCGCGAGGCCGCAGCCTAATATTGCGGAACCATGGCAAAGTTTGAGACGACGCGCCATGTGCGCCATAGCCCAGACGAAATGTTCGCGCTCGTCGCGGATGTCGAAAAATATCCGGAATTCCTGCCGCTCTGCCAGCAGTTGGTCGTGCGCTCCCGACGGGAGAAAGACGGCAAGACCTTGCTCGTGGCCGACATGACGGTCGCCTACAAGATGGTTCGGGAAACCTTCTCGACGCAGGTTCTACTCAAGCCCGCCGAACGCCGGATCGATGTCAAATATGTCGACGGGCCGTTCCGCTATCTCGACAATCGTTGGACCTTCGAGGCAGCCAGCGACGGCGGCTGTGACGTCAATTTCTTCATCGAATACGAGTTCAAGAGTCGGACGCTCGGCCTTTTAATGGGATCGATGTTCGACTTTGCCTTTCGGCGGTTCGCCAAGGCATTCGAGGAGCGCGCCGACGCAGTCTACGGTTTCGATACCCGCCCGGCCGATTCTCAGCAGGCCGGTTGATCTCTCACCGCTTCCAGCAATAGATCGAGCGCCACCCTGACGCTGGCGCCTCGGATAGCCGAACGGCCAAGGTCACCGAAACGTTTTTCGACGTGTCGTGTCATACCGTCGCGCTCATGAACTCACCGCTTTGATATAGGGATAGTTGCAGAGGGATTGGATGCGCTTGGGATCTTTGGTTGCGCGGTTCCAGGCGTCGCAGCAAGCGTCGATGA
>NZ_JAZHLK010000057.1:0-23940 GCF_036549515.1 Aurantimonas sp. E1-2-R+4
ATCGTCGCCCACTGCTGCGCAGCTTGGAACAAGCTCGTCGATCAGCCCTGGAAAATCACGTCCATCGGAATGCGAGATTGGGCGCATGGGTCTTGATCAGCGCCCGTTGGTATGAGGTCGCGCTTGAGGCGTCCAATCCGGGCAAATGGCTTTTGCATTGTCACATGCTCGAACACCAGGTCGCCGGCATGAAGACCTGGTTCGAGGTGGCATAGACGCTTGCCCCGCCATCGGCTCGGAGAGCGCCGCGCCGGCTTCCGGCAAGGGGCCCGCGCGCGTTGAATCCGCCGCTTCACCCGACCGATTTACGGCCGATCGAGAAGGTTGCCCGGTTCTCGATCGGGATTTCCGCGCTGATCAACGGCCGAGTTTTGCCCGCGCCTTCTCGGCGACGGCGGCGGGGGTGATGTTGAAGTGTTCGTAGACGTCGGGGCCGGGCGCCGAGGCGCCGAAACTCGTCATCCCGACGACATCGTCCTCGCTCTCCACATAGCGCGCCCAGCCGAACGGGCTGGCGGCTTCGACGGCGACGCGGGGCGCCGAACCGAGCACCTCGTCGCGATAGGCTTTGGGCTGCGCCTGGAACAACTCCCATGAGGGCATCGACACGACGGCGGCGGAGATGCCACTGTCGGCGAGAAGCGCCTTCGCTTCCACGGCCAGGCCGACTTCGGAGCCGGTGGCGAGGATGGTCACGTCGCGGTTGCCGTCAGCCGCGGCGATGACATAGGCGCCCTTGGCCGAGCGGTTCTCCTTGGCCCCGTCCGCCCGCAGCGTCGGCACGCCCTGGCGCGTCAGCACGAGAGTCGAGGGCGTGGCCTTCGCGGTCAGCGCCAATTCCCAGCACTCGGCCGTCTCGACCCCGTCGGCGGGGCGGAAGACATTCATGTTCGGCATCGCCCGCAGCGAGGCAAGATGCTCGATCGGCTGGTGCGTCGGGCCGTCCTCGCCCTGGCCGATCGAATCATGGGTCATGACGTAGATCACCGGCAGCCCCATCAGCGCCGACAGGCGCATCGCCGGGCGGGCGTAGTCGGTGAAGCACAGGAAGGTGCCGCCGAAGGGCACGAAGCCGCCGTGTAGCGACAGGCCGTTCATCAGCGCGGCCATGCCGTGCTCGCGCACGCCGTAATAGATGTAGTTGCCGGTGTAATCCTCGGCCGAGATCGGCTTGGCCGCTCCGGCCTTGGTCAGGTTTGAGCCCGACAGATCCGCCGAGCCGCCAATCAGCTTCATCGATTTCGCGGTCAGGGCGTCGATCACCGTCTGGCTGGCCTTGCGGGTGGCGACGCTCTTTTCCCCGGCAAGCTGGATCTTGACCTCGGCGAGGATCGCGGCCGCGTCGCCGTCGAACCCGTCCGCCATCACGCGCTTCCAGTCGGCGGCCTTTTGCGATTCCGCCTTGGCCAGACGATCGGCCCAGGCGTCGGCCTCGGACGCACCGCGCCCGCCGACCGCTTTCCAGAAATCGGTGACGTCGTCGGGCAGGACGAACGGTTCGTGGTTCCAGGACAGGGTGTCGCGGGCATAAGCGATGCCCTCGGCGCCGACCGGCGAGCCGTGGATGCCTGAGGTGCCGGCCTTCTTGCCGGCGCCGTAGCCGATCGTCGTGCGGCAGGCGATGAGTGTCGGGCGATCCGACGCCCGCGCCGCCTCGATGGCTTCCGCGACGGCGTCCGGATCCTGGCCGTCGGCGGCCAGCGTGTTCCAGCCGGCGGCCTCGAAACGCTTCTGCATGTCCTCGGAGGTCGACAGGTCGGTGGAGCCGTCGATGGTGATGTGGTTGTCGTCCCACAAGACGATCAGCTTGTTCAGCTTGAGGTGGCCGGCGAGCGAGATCGCCTCCTGGCTGACACCCTCCATCAGGCAGCCGTCGCCGGCGATCGTGTAGGTGTAGTGCTCGCAGAGGTTCGACCCGAAGCGGGCGTTGAGGATGCGCTCGCCGAGCGCCATGCCGACAGCGGTGGCCAGGCCCTGGCCGAGCGGTCCGGTGGTCGTCTCGATACCGGCGCCGTGGCCGAATTCGGGATGGCCGGCGGTCTTCGAGCCGATCTGGCGAAAGCGCTTCAATTCGTCGATGGGAAAGTCTGCNTCGTCTCGATACCGGCGCCGTGGCCGAATTCGGGATGGCCGGCGGTCTTCGAGCCGATCTGGCGAAAGCGCTTCAATTCGTCGATGGGAAAGTCTGCGTAGCCGGTCAGATGCAGGACCGAATAGAGCAGCATCGAGCCGTGGCCGGCGGAAAGGACGAAGCGGTCGCGATCCGGCCAGTCGGGGCGGGCGGGATCGAATTTCATGAACCGGCTGAACAGCACCGTGGCTGCGTCCGCCATGCCCATTGGCATGCCGGGATGGCCGGATTTGGCTGCCTCCACCGCATCCATCGACAGGAACCGGATAGCATTCGCCATGTGGCGGAGGGTGGTGGCGTCCGTGGCCGCGGCCATCTCGGCTGAATCCTGCATCGGTCTCTCCTTGTGGAATCCGCTGGAGCGGCTTCGCGGCTCGTTCGTCCGGCCGGGGGGCTTCGCATGCACACCGCAGCCTTGCTGCATCTCAAGAGCGCCAGCAGGTGAGGGGGTTGAGACATCGGCCCGCCGGCGACAGCCTGCCTCCGCCACCAGAGCGCAGAAGACCTAATGCACGGCCTGCGCCCGTTTTTCAATTCCAGGTGCCGCTAAATATTGATCATGCGAACACTAAAAAAACTTGTGATTACATGCCCTCTGCGCCTCGGCGGCTTGCGATCGAACAGGTCGGCGCGACCGATGGCGAACGGAATTCCGATCGACAATCGAGGGGCCGGTCGCGATGTTTTCACGCCATCGCAGGCGGCGCTTCGGCGGTTCGCCAGAAGCCCTCTACGCATCGGCCCATGTGCCCAATCGGTGGCTGCGCGGTCGGACGTCAAATCGGCTTTCGCACCTCCGAACCACCCAACCAAAACGTAGCCGGCTATATTTGTTGAAACCGAATGCCCGCTCGTGCGTTAGTGCAGACTGGGAGCTTCCGGGGGCGGCGCCTTTTCTGCGTTTGGCGGGCGTCCGTGTCGAATAAATCGTACGATCACCGCGTGATGATCTTGGGAAAAATCGATCTGCGTGAGTGAAGCGCAAACTATGGTGCCGCGTAAGGGGGTCTGCCGACGACGGGGCGGAAACAACGCGAGCGCCTTGGGCGGCAGAGTATATCGCTGAATGAAATCTTTGGAATTTGAACGCCTCTTCGAGGCCCTCCCCAGTCCTTATATGGTGCTGGATTCAGACTTGCGTTACGTGGCCGTTAACCGCGCCTACGAGAACGCCGTCATGCGAACGCGCGCGGATTTGGTCGGAGAGAAGCTCTTCGACATGTTTCCCAATGAAGGCGAAGGCGGGCGCCGATTGACGGCCTCCTTTGATGAGGTGCTCAAGAGTGGCGCGCCCGATACGATCGCCTTTATTCCCTATGAAATTCCCCGCCCGGCGGAAGCCGGGGGTGGATTCGAGCAGCGCTACTGGACGGCGACGCATACGCCGCTGAAGAACCTTGAGGGCAAGGTCGAGTTCATCATCCAGAATACGATCGACGTGACCGAGATCGTTCGTCTCAAGGAGGCTAGTTCTGTGCCGTTCCGGGCGGTTCCCAGCGAATTGGCACTGCTCAAGCACGCACAAAACGTCGAGGAAGCCTATCAGACATCGGTCTCTCAGGCCGAGGAATTCCGGGGCTTGTTCCGGCAGGCGCCGGGCATGATCGCGGTGCTGCAGGGACCCGATCACGTCTTTACCTTCGTCAATGACAGCTACTCCCGCTTCATCGGCGGGCGCGACACCATCGGTCGCTCGGTCCGCGCCGCCATCCCGGAAATCGAAGGGCAGGGCTTCTTCGAAATGCTGGATGAGGTCTACAGCAAAGGCCGCAGCTTTTCCGGCGAGGGCGTCAGGGTGATGATCCGCTCCCAAGAGCAGGCTGAACCCATAGAGTCCTTCATCGACTTTTCCTACAACCCGATCCGCGATGCTGCCGGAGAGATATCCGGTGTCTTTGTTCAGGGCTTCGACCGGACTGAATCGATCCGCGCGGCGCAACGCCAACGGGTTTTGATCGACGAACTGAACCACCGTGTGAAGAACACATTGTCGACCGTGCAGGCGATGGCGCGGCAGAGTTTTCGAAATATCACCGACCCGGAGGAGGCTCGTTATGCCTTCGAGGCGCGGATCATGGCGTTGAGCCAGGCGCACGACGTCCTTTCGGCGCGTCGCTGGGAGGCTGCGGGCCTGTCTGTGCTGCTGCGCCAGGAACTCGCCGGCTTCGATCCCGCACGGGTTCGTATGGTGGGGCCTGAAGTCCATTTGACGTCGAAATCAGCCATCGCCCTTGCCATGGTCTTTCACGAGCTTGCCACGAACGCCAACCGTCACGGGGCGATGGCGACCGCCGCCGGCACGCTGGAGGTGGAATGGACTGTGTCGGAGCGAGGAGCGAGGCGTCATCTCGCCGTGACCTGGCGGGAAGCCCTGGAAGACGCGCCGGAGCGCGAACTGACCTCCGGCTTCGGCGTCCGCATGCTGAAGCGGATTATCGAGGGCGAGCTGGCTGGTACGCTTTCTCTTGACCTTGGCAATTCCAGCCTCATTTGTCGCTTCGATGTCGCCCTCTCCGAGGTGGACGAATTTGAAATTTCAGCCGCGTAATGGATCTCGTGACATGAAGGGCCTGAAGATCTTCGTCGTCGAAGACGAGAGCCTCGTTGCCATGCAGCTGGAAGATATGCTGTTCGACCTGGGTTGTGAGGTTGTCGGTCTCGCGATGCGCCTCAACGGCGCCCATGAGATGATCGACTCCGGCATAAAGGTCGACCTAGCGATCCTGGACGTCAACGTGGCGGGAGAAAAAGTCTATCCTGTCGCCGCACGCTTCCGCCAGGCGGGGGTGCCGATCGTCTTTGCCACCGGCTATGGCCGCGCCGGCATCGAGGAGGAATGGCAGAGCTGCCCCGTGTTGCAGAAGCCCTATACCGAGCAGCAGATCGAAACGTCGATCGGCTCGGCGCTGGCGTAACGGCCAAATGGCCTCTCTATTCGTCGCTCGTCCCGGTCAGGAACATCACCAATTGCCGCTCGCTCATCCCGAGACTGGCGACGCGCGCATTGGGCCTGGCCTTGCGGGTGGCCTCGCGCCGTTCGGCGTCGACCATAAGCAGCAGCTTCGTGCCGCTCGTCGCAAGCGCCCCCGACAGCGTGGCGTCGAGTTCGCCTTGACCTTCCAGAACGACGACGGCGAGGGCGAAATCGCGGCGGGACATGCGGTCGAGCGCGACCCTCTGGCTCTCCGCGATGGTCGCGCGGGCGCCGGCGCGCTCCAGCGCGTTCGCGGTCTTCAGCGCCCGGTCCGCGTCGCCATCGCAGATCAGCACGTCGCGGCCGGCCAAAAGGCTGGCCCAGGAGAAGTTGTCGAAGCTCTGAAGTCCTGTCGTCATCGCTCCATAAGCGCATCGACCGCCGACAGCCGCAAGCCAGCGGCACGGCCCGGTGCCGGCCGCATCGGGATTATTTCCTCTCGCACCGGATCGATGCGCGTCGCTATTCGTTGATCGGCGGCGCGCTGGTCTCAACCGCCGTCGAACAGGGACAGCCCCGGAAGCCACGGATTTTCGCATGGACGTTTTCGTCAAGACCCTGATGGACAGCCTCGGTGCCTTCGGCATCGCCCTGTTGATGTTCCTGGAGAACGTCTTTCCGCCGATTCCGTCCGAGTTGATCATGCCCTTGGCCGGCTATCAGGCCGCGATCGGCCAGATGTCGATGGTCACCGTCATCCTCGCCGGGACGATCGGATCGCTCCTCGGCATCATTCCTTGGTACTACGCCGGCAAACTGATTGGCAAACGCCGACTGAAACGTCTCGCGGCGCGTCACGGTCGCTGGCTGACATTGTCGCCCGAGGACGTCGACTCCGCCGACGCCTGGTTTCGTCGTCACGGCTATTCGGCCGTCCTGTTCGGCCGCCTGATCCCCACCGTCCGCACGCTGATATCGGTGCCCGCCGGGATCGCAAAGATGTCGCTGCCGATCTTTCTCCTGCTGTCCGCGATCGGCAGTGCCGTCTGGACCAGCCTGCTGGCGGGCGCGGGCTATCTGCTGGGGAAAAACTACGAGGCGGTCGAAGCCTATGTAGGTCCCGTGTCCAATGTCGTATTGGGTCTGATCGTGATCGTTTACATCTACCGGGTCGTGACCTTCGAGTCGAAGGACGAACCGGATGCAAGCGAGCGGTCGGAGGCGGAGGGGTAGGGCGGCGCGGACTGCCGGAGGAAGAGCGGAGACCGGTTTTCCACCTGATCCCCCGCAAATTGTCTGGATTGGATTCGAGTTCATCGTGATTCAGGGTCCATTATCCTATCATCGACGGCCGGTGCGAAGAGGGGGAGGGCATCCATGCTACGAACGCGCGCGAAAAAGCAGGCCGGCACGGTCACGGGGCTGTTTCGCACGGGCGACGGTGGCTTCGAAACGGCACCGGTCCCGTTCCTCGATCTCGGCTTCGATGGCATCGCCGGCGATCGCCATGGCGGAACCACACGCCGGTCGAGCGGACGCGAGCCTTGGTATCCGCGTGGCACGGAAGTCCGTAACGAGCGGCAGCTTTCGCTGCTGGCCGCCGACGAACTCGCCGAGACCGCCGCACGCCTCGACATTCCCGAGATCCGGCCGGAATGGATCGGCGGCAATTTGCTCGTTGAAGGCATTGCCGACCTCTCGTGGCTGCCGCCCCGCACGATCCTGATGTTTAACGGCGGCGTCACCTTGCGGATCGACGGCGACAACGGCCCGTGTCGGCTCTCGGGTCGGGCGATCGCCAGGCGGTATGAGGGTCGCGGCGACATCGAACTCGGCTTCGTTTCGGCGGCAAAGCACCGACGCGGCCTCGTGGCGTGGGTCGAAAAGCCGGGCAGGATCGTCGTGAACGAGGCGTTTGAGGCGCGCATTCCAGAGCAGTGGATCTACGAATAAGGTTCGTCTCTGCCCGTCGTTGCTCCGCTCCGCAGATCTTGCGCCATCGCTTCGCCGTTGTCCGCCTCCGGATCGAGCCGCCGCGTCGCGCCCCAGCGATCGAGCATGGCGTTGATGGCGTCGAGGACGAAGAAGCGGGCGGCCTCCCGGTCGTAACCCTCATCCATCAAAGCATCGTAATCGGTATGGGCATGTCGGATATGCGCCACGGTCGCCAGCCAGACGGCGCTCTGGGGCGACAGCGCCCGCATGTGGCGCGCGCCCGCCGCCGCGCGGATCGCCTCGGCGTCGAGGAAAGGCGCGCGCGGGATCGTCGCGGTCAGCGCGCGGGCGATGCGCTTTTGCCGGTCGGTCGGCATCCTTTACTCCGGCGGCGCATCGATGGCCGCGAGATACGGCTTGATGTCGACGAGCGGCGTGCCGTCGCGTACGTCGATGGCATCGATGGTGAGAATACCGGCATGAACATCGACGCTGAGCAGCCGAACGAGGTGCAGCCCGATCGGGTTTGGCCGCACCGGCGAGCGCAGCGTGAAGGTGCCGCGCGGGCCGTCGGCATGACGCGGCGCCTGTAGGGCGAGATCCCGCTCGGCGCCATCGAGCCACGTCAGCAGGAACACCCAACGATCCACGCCGAGCCCGGTCAGAGCGCCTCGCCAGCGCGTGTCGATCTCGACCCGGGCGGGCTGCCCGCGCTCGCGTGCGTCGGACAGGTTTTTCGGACAATCGTCCCGGCTCACCCAGGGCGAGCGGACGCGGCCGATGAAAACCAGCCCCGCATCGTCATAGTTGGGCTCAGGCCCGTCGAAGCGAACCTCGCCGGGGCGAACGGCCGGCGCGCTCTGGTCGGAGGCCGTCATCGCCAATCCTCCGAGCGCCGGCAGCACCTGTCCGCGAACGGTTTTCGCGAAAGCGCCGCGCTCGCCGAAAATCGCTTGCATCGAATAGGCTCTTCATATAAAGATATCTTTATATCGTAATCGAGATGCGTCATGCTGGACATCCAAAAGCTTTCCTTCGATCGACTCGTCGACGCCCTCAAGGCGGTCGCCGAGCCGACGCGCCTCCGCCTCGTTCTGCTGCTTGCCCGGAGCGATCTGACGGTGAGCGAGCTTACGACGATTCTCGGACAATCCCAGCCGCGTATTTCGCGGCATTTGAAGCTGCTGGTGGAGTCGGGCGTACTGGCACGATATCAGGAGGGCGCTTGGGCCTATTTCCGTGTCAGCGACGACGCGTCGGTGGTTGGGCTGGTGCGCTCGCTTTTATCTTGGGCGGACGAGGCCGACCCGATGATCGAACGCGACGCCGAGAGGCTGGAAGCGGTGCGGGCCGAACGGGCGCGTCGCGCCGCCGACTATTTCGCCCGCAACGCCGGCCATTGGGATCGCATCCGCGCGCTGCATGCCGCCGACGCCGAGGTCGAGCGGGCGCTTCTCGCCGCCTTGGGGAACAAGCGGATCGGAACCCTCCTCGACATCGGCACGGGTACGGGGCGAATTCTCGAGCTCCTGGCGCCGCGCTGCGAACGGGCGGTCGGCATCGACGCCTCGCGTGAGATGCTGGCGATCGCCCGCGCCAAGCTCGATGCGGCACAGATCGTCAACGCCCAGGTGCGCCAGGGCGATGCCTATCATCTGCCGGTCGAGCGCGAGGCCTTCGATCTCGTGACCCTCCATCAGGTGCTGCACTATCTCGACGATCCGCAAGCCGCGATCGCGGAGGCGGCACGGGCCGTCGCGCCGGGCGGCCGTTTGGCGATCATCGATTTCGCTCCCCACGAGCTGGAATTCCTGCGCGCCGAGCACGCCCATCTGCGCCTCGGCTTTTCCGAGGCAACGCTGGTCGGTTATCTGGAAGAAGCAGGTCTTGAGCAGGTCAGCATCGACCACCTCGTTTCCAGCGGCGGCGAGACCGGGGAACTCACCGTGACCATCTGCATTGCGAAGGACCCGCGCCTCCTGGTCGCGGCAACCGCCTCCGCCCGTCAAACCCTTGTCAGCTGAGAAGAGAAAGTCGTCATGAGCCGCCCCAATCCCCTTTCGACGTCCGGCATCGATGTCTCCTTCGAGTTCTTTCCGCCGAAGACCGAGAAGATGGAGGAGAATCTCTGGCGCGCGATCGAGCGGTTGGCGCCGCTCGGCCCCAGCTTCGTCTCGGTGACCTACGGTGCCGGCGGTTCGACCCGCGAGCGTACCCATCAGACGATCGAGCGCATCCTGAAGGAGACGCAGCTGACGCCGGCTGCGCATCTGACCTGCGTCGACGCCACCAAGGAAGAGGTCGACGCCGTCGTCCGGCAATATTGGGAAACAGGCGTTCGTCATTTCGTCGCGCTGCGCGGCGACAGCCAGACCGGCGTCGGCGGCGAATATGTCGCCCACACGGACGGCTATCGCAACGCGGTCGAACTGGTCGCGGGCCTGAAAGCCTTCGCCGATTTCGAGATTTCGGTGGCCGCCTATCCCGAGAAGCATCCCGAAAGCCCGGATTTCGCTACCGACATCGACCTGTTGAAGCGCAAGGTCGACAACGGCGCCACCCGTGCCATCACCCAGTTCTTCTTCGACAACGATACCTTCGAACGTTACGTCGAGCGGGTCCGTCGCGCTGGCATCTACATTCCGATCGTGCCCGGCATCGTGCCGATCCACGACTTCACCAAAGTCGCACGCTTCTCCCAGGCAACCGGCGCCACTATCCCGGCCTGGCTCGCGGCGCGCTTTGAGGGGTTGGAGGACGACGAGCAGACGCGCAGCCACGTCGCCGCGGCGGTCTGCGCCGATCAGGTGCTGGATTTGCAGAAGCGCGGTATCTCCGACTTCCACTTCTACACCATGAACCGCGCCGATCTGGTCTATTCGATCTGCCACATCCTGGGGCTTCGCGCCGACGAGGCGTCGGCGCCGGCAGGCTCCGCCAGCGAAGCGGCCGCCGCCTGAATTGCCGGCGGCGTAGATATCTCACCATGACGCAAAAAAAAGCCGGGGTGACCCGGCTTTTTCGAATTGGGGCCGCTAGAAACGCGGCGTCGGATCTCATCCGATATCAGGGCACGACACCCATGACCATGGCGCCGACAAAGACAAAAGCGGCCAGGATCATCACCAAATTCAGCGAACGCGTAAGTTCCATGTGCATCGCCTCCTCGTTGACGAGATGTGCCCGGAAGGTAACGAACCTGAATCGATCGTAAACCCTAATTCGTTGCTGCACCGCACTGACGTTTCGGGCCAACTGCCGTAAACCGCTGCAATGACTCGGGATGCAGGCGCGAAGAACGTCCGATATTTTTTTCACGCGCCGGCTTTCGTGATCGAAAGCCAGCCGAAACCGCTGTGGGGTAAGGCTAAGCGCCCCGCCGGGACTGCTTGGCGTTACGCCTTGAAATGTCTGGTGATCTCCACTTGCGTGCTGGGTGGAACCGCGAAAATGCGGCGTCGGGGGTACCGAGCTGCGTTCCCGATCGCCCCCGCCGCATTCGCGCCGCATTGGCCGGCGTCGCTTTATCCCGCCTGAAGCCGGTCTTCGAGCAGCCTGGCGATAGACAGCGTCGTCCGGTCGCGGCCGAAGCGGGTGACGATCGTCAGGCCGAGCGGCAGGCCCTCGGGCGTCGCCAGCCCCGGCACGTTGACACAAGGGTTGCCGGTCAGCGTCCACAGCTTGTTGAGCGCCGGGTCGCCGGTGGTGGCGAGTCCCTTCGGGGCCGGCCCGAAGGCCGAGGGCGCCAGCAGCGCGTCGCAGGTGTCGAACAGCGCCGCCGCCGCCTTCCGGCCGATCCGGGCCGTGCGCCGTCCCGCATCGTATGCCTCGGCCGTGACCGCCGCCCCTTCATCGAGCTGCGCCAGCACCTTCGGCCCCATCCGGCCCCGATGCGTCGTCCGCTCGTGTAGAAGCGCCTGGGCTGCCTCGAAATTCTGAATGTCGCCATGCGCCGCGCGCGCCGCTTCCAGCGCTGCCGGCTCAGGGAGGTCGACGAGCTTGGCGCCGGCCGCTTCGAGCGCCTTGGCCGCCGTCTCCCAAGCCGCCGCCATCGCCGGGTCGAGCTGTTCATCCAGCGCCGTGCGATAGAGCCCGATCGTCAGCCCCGATGCGTCGGTGAGCGACGGCGCCGTCAACTCCCGCCCGCTGAGACATTCCGCGAGCAACGCCACGTCGGCGACGCCCGCCGCGAACAGGCCGGCGGTGTCGAGCGTCCAGGAAAACACCTTCATGCCGACGGTCGGCATGAGCCGGAAGCTCGGCTTGTAGCCGGCGATGCCGCAGAACGAGGCGGGCCGGATCACCGAGCCGCCGGTCTGCGAGCCGCAGGCCGCCGCCAGCATCCCCGCCGCGATGCCGGCCGCCGAGCCCGACGACGAGCCGCCGGGCGTGTGGGCCAAATCGTGCGGGTTGCGCGTCGCCGCCGGGTCCATCGAGGCGAATTCCGTCGTCGCGGTCTTGCCGAGAATCGCCCCGCCCCGCAGCCGGGCGGCGGCGACCAGCGCCGCATCGGCGATCGGCTGGTGGCCTTGATAGATCGGCGAGCCGTGCTCCGTCGCCATGTCGAATGTGTCGAAGATGTCCTTGACGCCGAAGGGCACGCCGCGGAGCGGCCCGGTGGCGGCGCTCGCCGCAGCAATGCTGTCCGCCGACGCCCGGCGGACGAAGGCGCCGATCACGCCGTCCAGGCTGTCGATACGCGCGTTCGCTTCCCGGATGACGGTTTCCGGCGTGGTGCGTCCGGCCTCGATGTCGGCGGCGATGCGGGTGACGCTCAGTGGCGCCAGCGTCACGGGGATGGGCGAGGGAAGGGACATGGGCGGTCGATCCTGTTGCGGTGCCCGCCTGTTTAGAGGCGCGGCGGGCGGGCCCGCAAGCGCCTGTAACCCGAAGGCGCGCCGAATCGGCTAAGCTGCCCATTCGCGTCCGGTGCTCTAATTGCGGACGAGCCGGCCGGTCATCCGGCCGCGAGCCCAGCGGAGAGACGCCTTGCAGAGTTTTCCAACGGCGAAGGACGCCGCCCTCACGCTGCGCCCCGACGTGCCGGTCTATTGCTTCCGCCCCGACGTGCTCACCACCGACGCGCAACGCTTCATGGCGGCGTTTCCGGGTGACACCGCCTATGCGGTCAAGACCAATGGCGAGCCGATGGTGCTCGAAACCCTCAGCAAGGCGGGGATCAAAATCTTCGACGTCGCCTCGCCGGGCGAGTTCGCCGCGGTCAAGGCCGCCCAGCCGGATGCCGAGATGCTCTACATGCACCCGGTCAAGGCGCAGTCGGATATCCGCCTGGCGCTGGAGACCTACAACATCCGCGTCATGTCGCTCGACCATGAGGACGAGGTCGCCAAGATCCTGCGCATCGTCCGCGCCCTCGATCTCGACCCCGGCACCATCACCCTGTTCGTGCGACTGCAGACCAAGGGCAGCGCGGCCTACGAACTGTCGAAGAAGTTCGGCGCCGCGCCCGCTCACGCGGTCGAGCTTTTGCAGCGCTGCCACAAGATCGGCTTCAAGGTTGGCCTGTGCTTCCATGTGGGCTCGCAGATCGAGGACCCGGAGACCTACGAACGGGCGCTGGCCTCGGCCGACTGGGTGCGCAACCGCGCCGACGTGCCGCTCGCCGGGCTCGACGTCGGCGGTGGCTTTCCGGCCGAATACGGCCACGACCCCCGCCGCAAGAAGCGTCAGATGCCGGGGCAGGACGAGATCATGGCGCGGCTCAGCGCCGATCTGGCCGAATGGGCGTTCGACGATCTGCCGCTGGTCGCCGAGCCGGGGCGGGTGATCGTCGCCAGAGCCTTTTCGCTGATCGTCCGGGTGCTCCTGCGCAAGGGCAAGCGGCTCTACATCAATGACGGCATCTGGGCGTCTTTGTCGGATTCATGGACCGGCAAGATCACCCTGCCGGCGCGCTTCATCCCCGATCCGGCGAGGACGCGCCGCAATGGCGATCCGAAGAACATCCAGGCCTTCAAGGTCTGCGGCGCGACCTGCGACAGCGTCGACATCCTGTCGCGGCCGTTCTGGCTGCCGGAGACGGTCGACACCGGCGACTGGATCGAGATCGGCCATATCGGCGCCTATTCACTGTCGCTGCGAACCCGCTTCAACGGCTTTTACCCCGACAGCTTCGTCGAAGTGACGACCCCCTTCGATGCCGGCGCCGCGGCCGAGGGCTATGCGAGCCTGGAGACGATGGCGGATTGAGGAGGGATGGACTGCGTTCATCCTAGTCAATCATATGAGTATTCTGCTGAACCAAAGCGTACCTCACGTCGCCTGCCTCTGAAGCCGACCTCAGCGCTGCGGGGGGAGCCGACCCAATTTGAGACGAGACTCAAAGCGAACCCTCGTGCATCCGCCGTCATTGGCGACACAATCAGCGGACATGCAAATGGAGCAGGAGAAAAATTGATTTTTGGACATTTTCTTGCACTACATCGCATTCCTTAAGCGATGGGCGGACAGGTTGATTGATGGCGATTGAAAAGCGCTTGTGGAAGACAGTTTCCAATAATTGGGAGCGGATCGTATTTTCAATATTTGGACTATTTCTGACTGGATACGCCCTACGTCTGATATACATCGATCAGATCCCCAACGGAGCTATCGTTTTCGGGATAGGATTTCTAAGTTTCATTTACGCGAATGTTGCCCGGTTTAAGAGATTCAAGGGCCTTGGATTTGAGGCGGAACTTTGGGAGGACAAGAAAAAAGAAGCGGAAGAACTGATAGAGCGGTTAAAGAATGTCGTTTCTATTTACACCCGCGAAGTGATAATTGGAAAAGTTAAATCCGGACGCTGGGGTGCGGGCGTTGACTGGCAGTCGCATTGGAAGCTATATGATGATCTTATCGACCAGCACAATGTTCTTGGTCAGACGATAGACTTCTCTGGCATTAAGAAAATTATGGACGACTATTTCTTGTTTGATATGTCTATGGAATCAATCGACGCCATTCGTGTCACCATAGATCAAGGCAAGGCTCTCGCTATGCAGAAGATCAATGAGGAATTCGGAAACCCCATTGGGGATTTAGATGGCCATACAAATAGGTTAACGGCATACGGTGAGATAGAAAGCAATATAGACAATCCATTCGAAATTTCGACCAGAGAAAACCTTGCCGAACACGCTCTGAAATTATGGTTTGACGCCAAAGATCGCCTAAGACGCGATTTCGATGTAGATGTTGAGCTTGATCAGGAAAATCTAGACCGCTTAGAGAAAGTCTCGACACTCTACAAAACCCGGCCTGTACAGGTAACGCCCGAACTGGTTGTATGGGGCAATCGTCGGCACTAGGAACCGTGAGTTTGGGACGGCAGCGTCGTATATAGATCGACAGCCCCCGCTAGGATCTTCCGGAATGCACGTCCGCTTATGGGCCAAATCGTTTAGAGGCCATCATTCCGCTTTCGACCACGGGCTCCCCCATCACCCTCTCTGATACAGTCCTTCACCCCCGTTTCCCCTCAATTATTGATCGCGATGATCCGCCAGCGGGCGCTGTTGCAGGCATTGTCGTCGCAGACCGCGGACAGCCACAATTCGCCCGCGCCGATCATGACGCCCTCGCTGTTGACCATCAGATCCCCGACATCCTGGTTGGCGACGCGGGTCTGGGTGTCCGGTGCGATCAGGCTGTCGAAATTGTCGATGAGATCCTGCGCTTCGAGGACGTCGTAGACCTCGCCATTCGCCCGGACGGTCAGCGGATAGGAGCCGAATTCCGCCACCGTCGCCGCGTCGCCGTCGGCCATCGCCTGCTGCAGCACGTCGAACGCGGCGCTGAAGCCATCGGCGTCGCCGTGCAGGGCTTCGATCTGGCTGAGGACGTCCTCGGCCGATTGCGCCATGGCCGACGGCGCGGCGAGAAAACCGCATGTCAACAGCAGGATAGCGGACGCAAGTCGGAACATGGAGGAGCACCGTCGTTTGGGAGAGGTCCAAGCGGGAAGGCAGCATCACCATCGGTGACCCGGCCTTCCCGTCGTCATGCTTCAGGGCTTCACTGCGGCGTCCATTCCTCGGTGCCGAGCGTCTTGGCGCCGAGATAGGTCCACACGCCTTTCCACTTGTCGTCCTCCGAGAACATCAGAGCGACGCCGGTGTCGTCCTTCTCGGCATAGCCGATCGCCAGGACGTCGTCGTCGCCGATGGCGGTGCCGGAAACCTTGCTGCCGTTGCCCAGCGTGTAGGTCAGCGTGAACGCATCGCCGATCTTGGCAACCAGCACGCTGGCCTCGTACTGGGTGCCGTCCGGGTTGACGCCGCTGATATCATAGCTGCCGGCCGGGTCGGCGAGGGCAGGGCCGGCGACGCCGATGCCGGCCACGGCGACCAGGGCCGCGAAAAACGATGTTTTCATGAACTCTCTCCCTTTGCTCAATTGGTGAAATCGAACTGCGAGATCTCGCAGACATTGACGTTGCCCATGACGGCGCTGGACCCGTCCTCGAAGGTCGCTTTGAAGTCGAAGACGCAATCGCCGCTGCCGTCGTCGATATTCACGTCGACCGCTTCGCCGACCGCCAGCACGTCGACGCCGAGAATGTCCTCTTCCCAGTTGTTCGTGCCGGTGTTCGACGCGAAGAACTCGATCATCGCGGCGCTGCTGGCGTTGGTGACGGTGACTTCGCGATTTTCGGCGGAGGCAGCGCTCCCCAGCGACACGATGAGAGCCACGGCGAGGGGCAGGCGAGAGAGCGACGAAAGCGACATAAGGCAGTCCTTGCTGAAGGTGAAGGCGGGACGTAGCCCGGTCGCAGGAAGACATTGCCGTCGACGCGACAGTCGATTTTATCCAGTCGCCGAGAATCCGAATATATCCATCTGTCCAGACTTCTTGGCTGCCGGTCCGGCCGTAACGGCAAATTTGCCGGCGGCGCTCGCAAACCGATGGCGACGCCTGCGATACCTGCTAGAATGGAGGTGTCGTCGAAGCCCCATTTTCCCGGCGGCTCATCGTGGGATGTGTCCATCTATCGTAGAAATGAAGATGATCGCGGATCTTGTCTCGCAAGCGGCAGACGCTCTTCCTCCGCTCGACAGTATTGCCGAGACTTTGGTTGATCGGTCCGCGGTCTATCGGGCGCTGCTTGGCGATTTGTCCGACACAATCGTCGCCGGCCCGGAGTCGTTCGCTCAGGTGGAAACCCGACGACTGGGTTCGCTCGCTCTATATGAGTGCCGGCTTCATGACATGAGCCACGAGCGGCACGGGTTGTCCTCCAACGCCAACGGATACGTGTTTCTTCAGTTGGCCGTTTCCGGGACCCTGCGAGTCGAACTGCCGGACCGCCAGATCGAAATCCGCGATGGCGAAATTGCCCTGTTCGATCCCGGTCGGCCGCTGCGCATGTCGGCTGACCGCATCCATCTCATGACAGTCCGCCTGACGCCTGCGCTCCTCGAAGCGGCGGCGCCCCATGCGGCTAACCTGCATGGGACCGTGATCGAGGCGGCCCAGGCCAGCCTGCTCGCGGATGTCACGGTCGCGCTGATGCGACACGCCCATGCCATTCCCGTCGCTGCGGGGGCCGGGGCGGTCCGTGCCTTCGGCGAACTCCTGGCCATCGCACTGCAAGCTCCGGCGGCTGCATCGAATGGCGACGCGCCGGGCGGCAAGAAGCTCGCGAGGGCGCGCGCGCTGGTGGAAGCCAAGCTGACGGCGAAACATCTCAGCCCGACCATGATCGCGGCGGAATCCGGCCTCAGCCGCTCGACGCTCTATGAATTGTTCAAGCCGCTTGGCGGCGTCTCACACTATGTTCAGGCGCGACGCGCCGACCGCTTGCGGATGCTTCTTAGCCAACCCGGGGAAGTGCGAAGCATCGCCGAACTCGCCTTCGAGGCGGGCTTTGCCTCGGACAGCCACGCCAGCCGGACCTTCCGCGACCTGTTCGGCGTGTCGCCGGGCCGCTTTCGCCGCGACCACTTCGCCGTTGCGGCACAAGCGGACCTGCGCGCCGCAACCGCGTCGATGACGGCTATTCGTCCGACCTGATGCCGAAATCGGCACGCCCGGCCCTGGACTTGCCCGAGGGTTAGGCGGGCAAGGTGGCGCTCCGCGCGATCCTCGTCCTATTGTCTCCGCCCGACCCCGATCGACGCAAGGATCGACCATGGCGATGCCCCGTGACTTTCCCGATTTGCCGCCGGTCTGGGCGCTGGGGGCGATCCTCGCCGAATGGCTCGCCGCGTGGTGGCTACCGCTCTGGCGCTTTGCCTCGCCGCCGGCCCACGGAACGAGCGCGAATGATCACCGGAATCGTTCGGGGGCCGGCGGGCTATGTCCGCGACGGAGCTTCTTCCGGAGAAGGCCCGGCCCGGACGGCCCTTAGCCCCACTCCACCGCCCGCCGTCAACGCGGCGCAAGGGTTGCGATGAGTTCGTTCGTCACGGTCGCCATCGCGATCGAGGCGGAGAAGTTGAACTGGTTGATCGAGATGAATACGCCGACGCCCCGCGACGGCGCGAAGGCGATGTAGCTGAACACGCCGTTGGTGCCGCCCGCCTTCTGGAGGATGAGCGGGCGGTCGTCCTCCGGCATCATGACGACCCAGCCGAGGCCCATCGCATCCATATGGCCCGACTCGTCCATGCCGTAGACCGGATTGAGGCCATCGCGGACCAGATAGGCGGCGTGGCTCAGCGTCCGTGCCTCCATGCCCTCGCCGAAGCGGTCGAGATTCCACTTGAGATACCGGATCATGTCGTTCGCCGTGGTGTGGAGGCCGGACGCGCCGGACCGGTTGGGGATGGGCTCGCCCGGGTCCATTTCCTCGCCGTTCCAGTCATAGCCGGTCATGACGTTGTCGCCCTCCGGTCGCGCGTAGCCGGTCGCATCCAGCCCGAGCGGGTCGAGGACGGTTTCTTGCAAAAGATCGCGGTAGGGCCGGTTCGCGGCGCCGGACAACGCCATCGCCAGAAGGTCGAAGCCGATGTTGGAATAAAGGATGCCGGTGCCGGGCGTAAAAAGCAGGGAATCGCCGCCGAGGTTCCCGGCGAAGGAGGCGTCGCTGTATTTCTCCGCGCCGTCCACAGGCTGGAGCTCACGGCCGAGCCCGCTCGAATGGGTGGCGAGGTCGAGCAGGCGGATCGGGTGCCGCCGCTCCGGCAATGTGTCGATGCCGTCCACATACGGTCCGGCCGCGTCCGTCAGATCCACCGTGCCGCCCGCGGCGAGATGGGCCAGCGTCAGCCCGGTGAAGGTCTTGGTGATCGATCCGATGCCGATGCGCGTGTCGCCGTCGGGCTGTCGGCCCGAGCCCTTGGCGGTCTCCCCGAAGCCGAACACGGCGCTTTCGCCGCCGCGAACCGCCGCGATGACGAGTCCCGGCACGGCGGTATCGAGGTGGAAGATCTGGCCGGTGAAGCTGACCGCGTCGTCCAGCAGCGGGTCCTCCGCGTAGGCGGGCGCGCTGCCCGCCAACGCCACAATTAACAGGCAAAGCGGCACTCTCAGGCCGATCGCGCGTTGCATGGCGGTACCTCCAAAGCTCACCGTGAGGTCGGATGATACACCGACCAAACGTTGCGGCAAGATCGCGGCGGCGGGAGGGGTGGCACAGGCCCACTGCCGCGACCTATGTTGGCTTAAGATCCACCACCAAAGGAGCCGTCATGGCAATGCCCCGTGACTTTCCCGATCTGCCGCCGGTCTGGGCGCTCGGGGCGATCCTCGCCGAATGGCTCGCCGCCTGGTGGCTCCCGCTCTGGCGCTTCGCCTCGCCGGTGACGACGGCGATCGGCATCGCGCTTTTCGTCGGCGGTATCGCGATCATCCTATGGTCGGCGCTGTGGTTCCGGCGCAAGAAGACGCCGATCGAGCCACGCAATGTGCCGAAAGCGCTGATCGTCGAGGGACCGTACCGGATCAATCGCAATCCGATCTACACCGGCATGACGCTGGCCCTCTTCGGCGCGGCGCTCTGGTTCGGGGCGCTGTCGGCGCTGATCGTCGCGGCGGTCTTCCCGTTCGTCATCACCCACCGCTTCATCAAGGGCGAGGAAGCGGGGCTCCGCCAAACCTTCGGCGCCGAGGCGGAGGCTTATTTCCGCCGCGCCCGCCGCTGGTGAGACTCAGTTTCGTTTCGGCGTGATGTCCTTCATCGCCTCCGGGTCGATGTCGCCCTGCGCCGACAGGTCGCCCTCGCCGAAATGGTCGAGGATCATGTCGAGGTTGCGCCGGTGCGCCTTGAACACGACGTCGAAGACGTCGCCGACCAGCGGCACCGAACCGACGGCGAAGTCGATCCCCAGATTGCCGGCCATCTTGATGAGCTTGTGCGTCGGCAGGCCGAGCCGGCGCGCCTCGTTGATGATGTAGACGCCGATCAGGCCGCCGGCGGCGTCGCCGACGCCGGGGATCAGCCCCATGATCGAATCGCCGCCGAAGCGGATGCCGGTGCCGGGAATGCGGATCGCCGTGTCCATCAGCCGCGCGACGCGGGCGACCCTCTTCAAGCGGCGCCGGTGGTCGGCGAGATGCGTCGGGTCGGCTGTCGGCATGGATGGGTCCTCGGTGATGTCAGCCTGCGCGGCCTGGTAGGCGAGGGATATGGTGCCGAGGGCTCTGCTTGAACAGATGGCGCAAGGCGATCTCCGTTACGGCCAGGGCCGGCTCGCGAGCGAAGCGGTGTTGGCCGCGTCGACCGGGCCGCGCCGCTGCGTCGGCCCGAGCCGCAAAACCGCGGGCCCGATCAAGGATTTTGCCGCCCCGCGACACACCCGCGCCAAGGTTACTCTATCATTTGTGCGGCTAAGCGATTCGCCGGGAATACGAGGAGACACGCGTGGAAGAAGCCGTCGTCGATGCCCATGGCACGGGATTGACCGAAATCGCCTTCGTCATCGTGGTGGCGGTCACCGTCGGCCTCGGGCTGATGCGGCTGAAGCAACCGCCGCTGGTCGGCTTCATCCTCGCCGGCGTGCTGCTCGGGCCGTCAGGGCTCGAAATCATCTCCACCTCGAACGAAAACGTCACCATGCTCGCCGAGATGGGCGTCTTGATGCTGCTGTTCTTCATTGGCATGGAGCTGTCGCTGAAGGCCTTCGTCGCATCGCTGAAACCGGCGGTGCAGATCGCCGGCGGCCAGCTTCTCGCCGCGATGGCGATTTCGTTCGGGCTGATGCTCATTTCCAAGGCGACGCTCGCCGAGGCGATCATTCTCGGTTTCATCATCGCGCTGTCGTCGACCGTGGTCGCCATGAAGGTGCTGGAGGATCTCGGCGAACTGCGCGCCGAGCCGGGCCGCATCGCCGTCGCGGTGCTGATCGCCCAGGATATCGCCGTGGTGCCGATGCTGATCATCGCCTCGTCGCTCGGTGGTGAGGAGGCGGTCGGCTGGGGCGTTCTGGTGGTCAAGATCGCGGTCGCCGTCGCGGTGCTCGCCGCGCTGTTGTGGTTTCTCGGGCGCGGCCCGAAGCTGAAGCCGTCCTTCGCGTCGGCGGTGGAAAACAATGTCGAGATCCTGGCGCTCGGATCGCTCGCCTTCTGCTTCGCGGCGGCGTCGCTGTCGGGTCTTCTCGGCCTGTCGCCGGCCTATGGCGCGTTCATCGCCGGGCTCGTCGTCGGCTCCTCGACCCTGCGCTCGCCGGTCATTCATGTGGTCGAGCCGATCCAGGCGATCCTGCTCGTGGTGTTCTTCCTGTCGATCGGGCTCTTGATCGACCTCGACTACATCATCGCGAACTGGACCCTGGTGCTGATCGCCTCGGTGTTCGTCATCATCGCCAAGAGCGTCGTCAATGTGATGCTGATCCGGATGGCCGGGTTGCCGCACAAGACGGCGGTCGAGGCCGGCCTGTCGATGGCGCAGATCGGCGAATTCTCTTTCGTGCTGGCGGCGGTCGCCTTCGCCTCGGGCGCGATCGGCGGCGACGTCTATCGCCTGGCGCTGGCCGTGACGGCGGTCTCGCTGCTGGTTTCGCCGGCCTGGATGATCGTCATGCGCCAGCTCGAGGGCGAGGCCCGCTTCGGCTATGCCGAGTTCCGGCACGCTTTGGCCGAGCTTTACGGTGACCGGGTCGAGCGGGTGGAGGATGTCGGCGTTTGGCTGAAAACCCGGGGCCGGGCGGTTCGGCGGGCGCTGCGGCGGCGCAAGGCGGCGCGCAACAGTCGGGGCCGGGCCCGGGCGAAGCCGCCAGCCGAGCAGGCGGCCCCCGGCGAGTGAGGCCTTTCCTTCGCGCCGCGCCGGGCCAAGGACCCGCGCCGCGCTAGCCGCTTGCCGGATACTCCCAGCTTTGCTTACCTCCCGCAGTGACGGGGGAAGCCGATTCCATGGACGAGCGCGCGAGTGACACCGAGACGGCCGAGATCGACCGCTTCATCGCGAGATGGGCGGAGACCGGCGGGGCCGAAATGGCCAATGCCCAGAGCTTCATCAACGAGCTGTGCGATCTTTTGGGCGTGCCCCGCCCGGATGGCGCCCGCCCGAACGAGGCGTTCAACGACTACGTCTTTGAAAAGCGCGTCGACCATCGCATTCGCGGCCTGACCACCGCCCACCGCATCGACTGCTACAGGCGCGACAGCTTCATCATCGAGGCCAAGCAGTCCTCCACCGAGGCGCGCCGCGCCGCCGCCGATCCGGGACAGGCCGAGTTGTTGCCGGCACATGCCGCGCCGGTGCGCGGCGGCACCGCCCGGCGCGGCACCGCCGCCTGGGACAAGGCGATGCGCGCCGCCTACTACCAGGCGGTCTCCTATGTCGGCGACCTGCCGGCCGGCCATCGCCCGCCGCCCTTCGTCCTTCTCGCCGATGTCGGCCACGTCATCGAGCTCTACGCCAATTTCGCCGGCCAGGGTCGCAACTACACCCAGTTCCCGGACCGCCGCTCCTTCCAGATCCCCCTGGCCGGTTTGCACGACCCGGACATCCGCGCGCGCCTGCGCGCCGTCTGGCTCGACCCGCATTCCCTCGATCCGGCGAAGAAATCGGCCGAGGTCACCCGCGACATCGCCGAGCGGCTGGCCCGCATCGCCCGTGGCCTGGAAACGGCGCATGATCCGAGAGACGTCGCCGAATTCCTGATGCGCTGTCTGTTCACCATGTTCGCCGAGGATGTCGGCCTTTTGCCGAAGGACTCCTTCGTCGCGCTTCTGGAGCGCATGAAGGAAACGCCGCAACATTTTGTCCCGGCGCTCGAATCGCTGTGGGCGGTGATGGACACCGGCGGCTACGCGCCGCATCTCAACGCCACCGTCAAGCGCTTCAACGGCGCGCTGTTCAAGCGCCGCGCGGCACTGCCGCTCGACGGCGAGGCGATCCATGAAATGTGGGTCGCCGCCCGGCGCGACTGGAGCGAGGTCGAGCCGGCGATCTTCGGCACGCTCTTGGAGCGGGCGCTCGACAAGCGCGAGCGCTCCAAGCTGGGCGCCCATTACACGCCGCGCGCCTATGTCGAGCGGCTGGTCGTGCCGACCATCATCGAGCCGCTGCGCGAGGAATGGCGCACCGTCCAGGCCGTCGCCGAGAGTGACCGCGAGGCCGGCCGCGACGAGCGGGCGCTGCGCCGCGTAAGCGATTTCCACCACCGGCTCTGCACCACCCGCATCCTCGATCCGGCCTGCGGCACCGGCAATTTCCTCTACGTCTCGCTGGAGCTGATGAAGCGGCTGGAAGGCGAGGTGCTGGACGTGATGGAAGCCCTCGGCCGCTCCGAGGGGCTGTCGATCGGCTCCGAGACCGTCGAGCCGAGCCAGTTCTACGGGCTGGAGATCAACCCGCGCGCCGCCGCCATCGCCGATCTGGTCCTGTGGATCGGCTATCTCAAATGGCAGCTTCGCACCGTCGATCCGCGCTATCTGCAGGAGCCGGTGCTGCACGCCTATGGCACCATCCGCCATCAGGACGCGATCCTGACCCATGACGGCGAGGAGCTCTTGCGCGGCGATGACGGCGCACCGCTGTCGCGCTGGGATGGAGTGACCAGGAAGCGGCACCCGATCACCGGCGAGGACGTGCCCGACCCCGACGCCACCGTGCCGCTTTACACCTATCGCAACCCGCGCGCCGCCGACTGGCCGGCGGCCGAGTTCATCGTCGGCAACCCGCCCTTCATCGGCGGCAAGGACATGCGCGCCGAGCTGGGCGACGGCTATGCCGAGGCCTGCTGGAAGGCGCGGCCGCATCTGCCGGGCGGCGCCGATTTCGTCATGCATTTCTGGGACCGGGCGGCGACTTATCTGCGCGAGGGGTTCAAGCCGCGACAAGGATCGAAGGCGCCGACGACATTCCCCCACCGCTTCGGCTTCATCACGACGAATTCGATCACCCAGACCTTTTCGCGCCGGGTGATCGAGCGGCACCTGTCGGCCAAACAGCCGCTCAGCCTGGTCTTCGCCGTCGCCGACCATCCCTGGATGAAGGCGGCGGACAAGGCCGCCGTGCGCATCGCCATGACCGTCGCCGAAAAGGGCGAGCACGAGGGCGTGTTGGGCGAGGTCGTTGGCGAGACGGGGCTGAACACCGACACGCCGCAAGTGACGCTCGCCGAACGCGAGGGGAAGATCCGGGCGAATTTGACGCTCGGCGCGGACTTGGCGCTGGCGAAGCCGCTGACGGCGAATGACCTCATATGCGCGCGAGGAATTCAAACTGTTGGCAAAGGTTTCATCGTGAATAACGGGTTCGTCGCGCGGATTCCGACTTCTGAAAGAAGTATAGTAACACCATTTTTCAATGGAAATGATCTAACACAATCATCTCGCGATATTTATGTTATCGATACATATGGATTTTTGCTGAAAGAAATTCGTGATGGATTTCCGCATATTTACAATCATTTGACTAATTCTGTAAAAATTGATAGAGCAATTAACAATCGAAAATCATATAAGAGTCGGTCCGGAAAGTTGTTCAATTTGAACAAAGCCTTCGCAGCATTAGGCGGATAGACGCCAGTTTGAGGAATGCGAGCGCGTTGCGCGACAGGTTCTCGAAATC
>NZ_JAZHLK010000058.1:0-23101 GCF_036549515.1 Aurantimonas sp. E1-2-R+4
ATTGACGCGCAGTCCTGACCTTGACCTCGCGCGACAATTAGGAAACCTTCGACCTCGACCGCAGGCGCTTATCGTAATTGACGCTGCCGCTCATCCCAATCGTCGCTCTATACGATTATAGTGGAACCCTTGACGCAGCAGAAATCCGGAGAGTTGCTGACGGGCCTGCCGCAAGCTACGTCCCGCGGCCAGGCGAGCGCGAACCAGATCGCGCACCGCCTCATGGGCAAGGTCGGGAACCCATACGGGCGTCAGTTCGCCAGCCCGATGCAGCTTCGCCAGATTGATCGCGTCCCGACGATCCGTCTTGATCCGATCTCCCGGCCTGCGCGGGATCAGCGAGGGAGCCACCACCACGCAGTCATGCCCCGCCGCGGTCAGTTGCCGCTGAATGCCATAGCCGCATGGTCCGGCCTCGTAGCAGAACCGCAGCACCACTCCCGGCTGGGCCAGCTTGCTCGAAAGACGCGTCAAAGCCGCAGGCGTATTCGAAATCTGTCCGTGTTCGCGGACTTCCCCGCGCCTGCCACTGTCCGCCAGAGCGACCGAAATCGTCTCTTTGTGAACGTCCAAACCGACGTAGGTGATATGTTCGCTCATGGCCCGTCTCCTATGCATGAGGCTCGGCGCCGGGATATCCGGCGCAATCCTCGATAACCTGCATACTGTGAGACGGGTCGCCCTATCTCAGGCGAACATGTGGTCTAGCATATTTTCACTGGTCCACGAGACCTCCGTCCAGGTGCCTTCGCATCGAAACAGGTCGCGTGATCGGAGGTCTGATTTTTTCGGCATCGTCGCGCAAGGTAACGCCGAGGCCAGGGGTCTCCGGGCGAGACATGAAGCCCTGCTCGACCGTCAGGTCGCTCTCGACCAGTGCGTGCCCCAGGAGCTTGGGCGTGCTTTCGAGAACATAATTGTCGTAGCCGGTCGGATATTCCTGGATGGCAACGTTCGACCGGCTGAAGCCGATGGCGGCGCAGGCTGCGACACCAATCGGAGAAATTGGATTATGGGGTGCCACCTGAACGTCGTTGGCTTCGGCGATCGCAGCAATCTTCATGGCGGCGGTGATGCCGCCGCAGATGCCGACTGACACACGCGCGAAGGACATCGCCCTCCGTTCGATCGCCATCTTGAACTGGTAGATGTTGAAGTAACGTTCTCCGGTCGCAATCGGGACGGGGGATCTGCGGGCGACATCCGCCATGGCATCGATATTTTCCGGACGGATGGGGTCTTCCAACCAACCCGGCGTGTATTCGGCAGCCGCATGGGCGAAGGTCACCGCCTCGGCCGGCGTCAACCGGCGATGGAGTTCCAGCATCAGATCAACGTCTGGACCGGCTGCCTCCCGGCACCGCCTGACGGTCTCGATCCCCATGCCGACCAACCCCGCATGACCCAGGAAATACGGCTGGTCTTCCGGTTCATCGAGGAACGGGTTCAGATGGCCGATCGCGGTAAAGCCTTCGGCAGCCTTCTGACGCGCGTAATCGGCTACCTGGTCGACCGTCTTCGCATAGACGTGGGCGTAGACGCGCAGCTTGTCGCGGACTGCACCCCCGAGCAGCTCGTAGAGCGGCACCCCGTAAGACTTCGCCTTGATGTCCCAAAGGGCGATGTCGACGGCCGAGATGGCACCACCCACAGCAGCGCCGTTGAAGTGCGCAAACCGGTGCATCATCTGCCAGTGCCGCTCGATGCGCCTCGGATCTTCACCGATCAGATAGTCGCAATACTTCTGCAGCGCGGCTTCCGAAGCCTCAAGATGCCCCCAGGCGCCGCTTTCTCCGAAGCCGACGATCCCATTGTCCGTAATGATTTCGACGAACAGGAACTGTCCCGCACGACGGGGGCGGGCTCTTTCGATCTTCACGGGGCAGTCTCCTTCAGTGGTATCCGAATGCGTAAGGCAGGCCCGTCACCAGCGTCGGGACGAGTATGAGAATGCAGAGGAAGACGATCGCGAGGAAAACGTATGGAACGCTCACCTTGAACAGTGTGGCGATCGGCACGTTGGCGACCTTCTTCAAGGCATAGAGCACCATACCGACTGGAGGGGTCATTAACCCCACGGTGAGGCTCATCGCCATGACGATGCCGAAATGGACCATGTCGAGCCCAACACGTTCGGCAATCGGCATAAGAATCGGCGTCAGGATAATGATCGCAGGCGTCTGAGCCATGAAGCAGCCGACAAGCAGCCACACCCCAAGCAGGAGGAACAGGACGATCGTCGGATCGTCGGAGATGCTGGTGACAAGGCTCGCCAGCGCCTGCGGCAAACCAAGCCGCAACATGATCACCCCGAAAGCCGAGGTCATCGCGATAATGAACATCAGTGTCGCAGTATCGAGCGCAGTGCCCTTCAATTGCTCGAGCAAATCGCGGGCCGTCATCTCGCGATAGACGAGTGTGGTCAGCAGGAACGCATAGAGGACAGCGACGGCAGCAGCTTCGGTCGGCGTGAAGATGCCTCCGTAGATGCCGGCGAGAATGATGCCGGGCGTCAGCATCGGCAGGATCGCGCGAACTCCCTTACGTCCGACGTCCCGGGCATGCGGCCATGAGCCTGCGGGCATCTGCTGCCGATGAGCCTGGTAGGCAACCCAAGCCATGAAGGTCAGCGCAAGCAAAATTCCGGGAACGATTGCTGCCAGGAACAGCGTCGCAACCGATTGCTCCGCCTGAACCGCGTAGGCGATGAGAACGATCGAAGGGGGTATGACCGGCCCGAGCAGCGACGAGGCTGCCGTCACGCCGGCCGAGAACCCCTCCGGATAGCCCTTCGACCGCATCGCCTTCATTTCGATCGCGCCGAGTCCTACGACGTCGGCGGTCGCCGATCCCGACATGCCGGCGAAGACGAAGCTCGCGAGGACATTGGCATGTCCCAAGCCACCCCGCAGCGGCTGGGCGAGCGTTGCAACGAAGTCGAAGAGCCGGACCGTCACGCCGCCTGAATTCATCAGGCGACCTGCCAGGATGAAGAAGGGGATGGCCAGCAAGAGGAAATTGTCGATCCGGTCGACGGCGAAACGGGCGACCATCTTCGGCACAAGCGTACCGAACGGGTCGCCGAACAGCGCGATGCCACCAATAATCGAGGCTAGCCCGGCCGAGACTGCGATCATGAGCCCCGCCATGATCATCACCACGACGCCAAGCGTCAGCACAATAGGAAGCATCAGGCATCGATCCCGTCGTGCTCGCTCGGAAGATAGACTTCCGGATCGCGCCAGGTGAGCAGAACGAGCAGGGTGAAGAACGCCAATGCCAGCCCTTGGATCAGGTAGACAAACGCGACAGGCACGCCGGGCACTGAGATGAAGGTCATATTGCGCGTGGCCTCAGCCTGTAGGAAGGCACCGATCGCGAAATAGCCCACGACGACGGCTGTGATCGCCTTGAGGAGGACGATGTAGGCGAGAAAGACCGGCTTCGGCAGCAGCGTGACGAAGAAGTCGACGACGATGTGCTCACCCCTGAGATAGGCCGCGGGGAGCGCCGCATACACGGCGCATACCAGCGAGATCCGTGAGACCTCCTCTGTCCATGCGAGCGGAAAATCGAGGAGGTAGCGAAAGGCGACCTGGCAGAGGACGGTTACCACCGTCACCAGCAACAACAGCACCGAAATGCCCAGCCAGGCCGCCCCGACTCCGTTTACGAGTCTCGCCATCGGGTTCTACTTCGCGTCGGCCCTGACGGCTTCGACCTCGTCGAGGATGCCGGGCTTGCAGTTCTTTGCGGCATATTCATCAAGGATGGGACGTGCGGCCTCGCGAAAGGCGGCAATATCAGGTTGGACGAATTCCGCCTCGCCGCTTTCCTCGATGGCCTTGCGGATCGACGCGTTTTCCTCCTCGACGGCGCCATACAGCCAGTCCATCGCCTCCTGCAGGGTGGCGTCGAATGCCTCGCGATCCTCCCCGAGCCCGGCGTAGAAATCACTGTTCACGAAGGTGAGATTGTAGGTCCAGACGTGGTTGGTCAGGCTGATGTAATCTTGGACCTCATGGAACCGCGAGCTGTAGATCGTCGACAGCGGGTTCTCCTCAGCGTCGAACACGCCCTGGCGCAACGCACCGTAGAGCTCCGACAGGGGTAATGGCGCCGGCTGGGCTCCGTATTTTGCGAAGACCTGAGCACGCAGATCATTGGTCACCCGGAACTTCAGACCAGCCAGATCGGAAGGCACCTCGATCCGCTTATTGGCGGTGACATTGCGGCTGCCCCGGCGTCCAACGCCCGCAATCTCGATATTGTAGGACGCCTTCATCGCCTGCGATGCTTCCTGACCGACAGAGCCCCGCCAGACCGCAAAACCGTGATCTTCGTCCCGGTAGACATACTCGGCCTCAAGGCACTGATACTGCGGCGCGGCGTATTGCAGGACCACGGGCGAGCTGAGATTGACGTCGATCTCTCCCGAGGAAAGTTGCTGGATGAGTTCACGCGTCCCCCCAAGTGTCCCGCCAGGCATCACGTTCAGCTCGAGCCGCCCGTCGGTTTTTGCCGAGAGAAGCTCTCCCCACTTCTCCATCGCCTGCGTGCTGACGTCATTGGCATTGAGAATGGTGGCAACGGTGACGGTCTTCGCCTCGGCAACACCGGATCCTAGTAGCAGTGCGGTCCCCGCCATCAATGCCGTCATCGACATCAGCGCCTTTGTCTTCGTCATGCTTGTTCCTCCCCTTTGATTGGCAATCTTTTTCAGGTCGACTCGCCATCTCTCCCGACGAGTGCCTGCATCTCGAAATGACGCTCCATCAGCTGGCGCGCCTTGGACGCATCACGCTCCTGCATCGCTTGAAGAATGGCCCAGTGCTGCTCGCTGCGCTCAGGAGCCGGACGTGGCATCAGACCAGCGGTCTTCCACGCCGAGCTGAAATAGCGGTGAGCCTCGGCCTGCAGCGCAACGACGTATGGGTTGCCCGACATTTCGCCGATCATCGATTCGAAAGTGAGATCGATAGAGTGGGCGAGTTTCGTACGGTTCGGCTCCGAATCCGCGACCTCCAGGTAGCGCCGTAACGCCATCAGCTCGTCGTCGCTTGCGTTCAACACTGCATGCTCGATCGCCGCGCAATCAACGATGCAGCGCGCAGCCGTTGCCTGCTGAAGCAACTTGCGCCTTTCCGCAGATCCAAGATGCGTCGCGTCCAGCAGCGCCAGCTGCTGCGCCTTCTTCACGAAGATTCCGGATCCCTGCCGGATGTCGAGAATGTCGAATCCCGCAAGTAACTTTAGCCCCTCTCGCACAGCGCCTCGGCCGACCTGCAACGCCGCTGCAAGCTCCCGCTCCGTCGGGAGCCGGTCGCCCTCGACCAAACTGCGAGAGGCGATCAGATGCTGAAGCTGACGTGCCACTTCGCTGGATACCTGCCGTCGCGGGATCGGCTGCATCTCTTCTGCTAGCGATGTCGATCCTGATGCAGTCATCGGTCATCCGTTATCGGGTGGTAGCACCAATTTGCATACCGACATTGCATTGTCAATTCGATTGGAAGCCGGCGGATGGCTGAACCCCTTTGCTTGGCGAGAGTTTACCCGCACTCCTACCCGGCGAACTCGCGAATGGACGGCTCGGGGGCAATCCGTTTGGCGCGTTCGAGGAGAGCATCGTGCAACTGGATCGGTTTGGGCACCGTGTTGCTGAAACGCCCTGACCCAGGTGGATCCCTTCAATGGAGAAAGACCCTCAGGACATGTCGAAGGCTGATATCTGATAGGATCGAATAGGCCGCTGTTAGAACAGCGAACCTTTAGTATCATTGTGATTGAGACGGACACCGACATCGCGCTTCGAACGACAGCCATGCGAATGCGGTCTCAATTCGTGCCCTCGATCAGGACGTACAGTGAATCAGCCTCCCTTCCTTTCGGCATCCGCAGCATCTGCCGAGGACGACCGCGCGAATTGCCGTATCGGGCCGGAAGCCCCGATCCTGGATTGGCGCCTCATCTTGAACGCAGTGGCGAAATTCGACGCCGTGGACGGGGGCGAAAGCGCCCGGTCTGAAACCATCCCTTGCGAGGAAATCCGCGCACGCGGGCATCTGGCCGCAGATCTAGACCCGCTGAACCGCGCCACGCAGGACAATGGCGGATCTTCGGCCTTCCGCGATCGGCTGGCAGAACTCTATTGCGGTCCGCTGACCCTGGAGAGCGCGCATATCGACAGCGCCGATCGTCGGCGCATAGTCCGCGCGGCATTCGAGGCGCGCGCCAAGCTTCCGGATGCGGCGACCCGTCGGCGCGCGTTCGATCTGCTTGTGGCGGCGGAAGAGTTCGAGGCTCTGCTCGGCACGCGGTATCCGACGAAGAAGCGTTTCGGTATCGAAGGCGGCGAGACCCTTGTTCCACTGGTAGATCGGCTGCTGCACCAGGCGGCGGCTGCCGGCATCGAGGAAGTGCATGTCGGCACCATGCATCGCGGACGGCTGAACCTGATGGCGAATGTGTTCGGCATGCCGCTGCGACAGCTGTTCGCCACCTTCACCGGGGTCCATCCCTTCGCCTCCGAGACGCCAGTGCCGGCGGATGTCCCCTATCACCTCGGACATACCGGCGAGTTGCGCTATGGCGACCGGCTGCTGCGTCTGGTGCTGACCCCGAACCCGTCCCATCTCGAAGCGGTCAATCCGGTCGTACTGGGCCGAACACGGGCTGCCGGTGACAGGCGCCGCAGGGCCGGAGGGGCACGGCGAAACGTCCTGGCGATCCTCCTGCACACCGATGCCAGCGTCATCGGCCAGGGTTCGGTGGCAGAGACCTGCCAGCTGTCCGAGCTTTCGGACTTCGGCGTCGGCGGGACGATCCATGTGGTCGTCAACAATCAGATCGGCTTCACCACCAGTCGCGACGAAGCCCGCAGCTCGCGTCACTGCACAGGCGCCTGGAAGAGCATCGACAGCCCGATCTTCCACGTGAACGGCGACGAGCCGGACGCGGCATTGCTCGCCGTCGATCTCGCCGTCGCCGCCCGCAATGAACATGCCTGCGATACCGTCATCGACCTGGTCTGCTACCGGCGCAAGGGTCACAACGAAATCGACGAGCCACGCTTCACGCATCCGAGCCTTTACAGGGCCATCGGCACGCATACACCGGTCCGCCGGCGCTATGCGGCAGCGCTCGCGGAAGCCGCGGTCGTCGATGCGGTCGACGAGCAGCAGATGGCCGAACGGTGGCGAACCACGTACCGCGAGGGGCTTGCGGCGGCCGCCAGCTACCGGCCCGACAGCGATGGCTTTCCCGACGGGGTCTGGGCGGCATATGCGCCGGCTGTACGACGAGAGAGCTCCGCCCGGGACATCGACACAGGCGTCGAACGGCACCGGCTCGAAAGCCTGATCAGGTCGCTTGCCGCGATCCCCGAATCCGTGGCCGCCGACGAGAAGGTGGCACGGCTCGTCGGACAGCGCGCGGACGCGATCGATGGGGACCTGAACTGGGCGCTCGCCGAGGCCGCCTGCTTCGCCACCCTGCTGACGGAAAGGACGCCGGTGCGGCTCAGCGGCCAGGACGTCATCCGGGGCGCCTTTTCCCATCGCCACTTCGCCCTTACCGACACCCTGTCCGATCAGCGCCACGTCAGCCTGAACCATCTCCAGCCGGATCAGGCCCGCTTCGATGTCGTCAACAGCCCCTTGTCCGAGCACGCGGTCCTCGGCTTCGAATACGGCTACAGTCTCGACGCGCCAGACGCGCTCGTCATCTGGGAGGCGCAGTTCGGCGATTTCGCGAATGGGGCGCAGATCATCATCGACCAGTTCATCTGTTCGGCCGAGGACAAATGGCGCCAGCCATCCGGCCTCGTCATGCTGTTGCCGCATGGATTGGAAGGCCAGGGACCGGAACATTCCTCCGCGCGGATCGAGCGCTTCCTGCAGCTGGCCGCGCGCGACAACATCCAGATCGCCAATCCGTCGACGCCGGCAAACTATTTTCATCTTCTGCGCCTGCAGGTCTCGGCACCTTGGCGAAAGCCGCTGATCGTCATGAGCCCGAAGACCCTCCTGCGGCTGCCGGCGGCAGTTTCGCCACTCGCCGATTTCGAACCGGGAACGCGGTTCCAACCGCTGATCGTCAGCCGCGCTCCGGAAGCGGCCGTCGAGCGGGTCCTGCTTTGCACGGGCAAGATCGCCTACGAACTGGAGCGCCGGCGGGACGCGCGTCAGGGCGATGGCACTCTCATCGTGCGCCTCGAGCGGCTCTATCCGCTCCCGGCACAGGAGCTGCTCGCGCTGTTCGAGCGCTGGCCGGAGGCGGAGTATCGCTGGATTCAGGAAGAGCCGGAGAATTTCGGAGCCTGGAGCCATCTCGATCGCCGCATCGAGACTCTGCTGGTGGAGGCGGGCGTCTCCCGACCGCGGCTTGCCTGCCTTGCCCGACCCGAGGCGACCTCGCCGGCGGGCAGCTTTCACGCGGAGCACGAGCGCGATCAGGCGACGATCGTCGAGGCGGCATTTGCCGCCGGATGATGCACGGATACAGAACCTGGAGCGTCGTGCTGCGGAGGCTGGGCGTCGAGACAGGAATTGGGAAGAGACGATGAACGAGATGTCCGGCGCTGCGTCGAACTGGTCGCCGATCGACGGCACGACGGAGACCCTCGACAGGGCAAGCGCCACGCTGATCCATGTCGATCGGCTGGTCGGCATCCTGCGTCAGGCCGTGCTCGCCGCGGTGGCGCCCGACGGCGTAATCGACAAGGATCGGATCGACCGGCATCAGTCGATCGTCCACGGCTTTGCCTGGTGCGCGACCTATGCGCAGGCGCTGGTGCAACTGCGTGAATGGGCCGGGCGTCTGGACGAGGCGGACCGCTTGGGCGCGACGGAACGTGCGATCCTGGCCGCAGCATTCGGCGAATATCTGGCCCAGATGGTGGGCGGCCTCTGGATGAGCCAAGGCGAGATCGTCCGGCCCTCGGACTTCGGGATCGACCCGGCCGAGGTCGAGGCGTTTCGGACGGGCGTGGCCGACAGCGTCCGGCTCGGCACCGACCCCGAACTGTCGGTCTGGATCGCCCATCGGGTTGCGGAAACGATCTCCGAAGGCGGCGGGGGCGATCCGGGGCTATGCGACGAGACGCTGGAGATGGTCCGCGATCAGTTTCGCCGTTTCACCGACGAGAAGATCGCGCCCTTCGCGCATCAATGGCATCTCCGGGATGAACTGATCCCGCTGCCACTGATCGCCGACATGGCCGAAATGGGCGTCTTCGGCCTGACCATCCCGGAAGCTGATGGCGGCCTCGGGATGGGCAAGCTGGCCATGTGCGTCGTTACCGAGGAACTATCGCGCGGTTACATCGGCGCCGGCTCGCTGGGCACCCGGGCCGAGATTGCAGGGGAACTGATCGGACAGGCGGGAACGCCCGAGCAGAAGGCCCGCTATCTTCCCGGCATCGCCAGCGGCGAGATACTGCCGACCGCCGTCTTCACCGAGCCTGATACCGGCTCCGACCTCGGCGCATTGCGCACCCGTGCGGTCCGCGAGAATGGCGCCTATTTCGTCACCGGCAACAAGACCTGGATCACCCACGCCGCGCGCAGCGATCTGATGACGCTCCTAGTGCGTACCAACCCCTACGAGCCGGGGTATCGCGGCCTGTCCATGCTGCTCGCAGACAAGCCGCGCGGCACCGACGACGAGCCGTTTCCAGCCGAGGGGATGGCGGGAGGAGAGATTGCCGTGCTCGGCTATCGCGGCATGAAGGAATACGAACTGAGTTTTGAAGGCTTTCGCGTCCCGGCGGATGGTTTGCTCGGCGGGCGCGAGGGCGAAGGCTTCAAGCAGTTGATGGCGACATTCGAGTCGGCGCGCATCCAAACTGGCGCGCGCGCCGTGGGCGTCGCGCAGAACGCCATGGAACTCGGCTTTCGCTATGCCCGCGACCGCATCCAGTTTGGCAAGTCTTTGCTGGACTTTCCTCGGATCGCCGGCAAGCTCGGCCGCATGATCGTCGAGACAATGGCGGCGCGCCAGCTCACATATTTCGCGGCGCGGGAGAAGGACAGCGGTCGGCGGTGCGACATCGAGGCGGGCATGGCCAAGCTGCTGGCCGCGCGCACCGCCTGGGCCAATGCCGACAACGCGCTGCAGATCCACGGCGGCAATGGTTTCGCGCTGGAATACGAGATCAGCCGCGTACTGTGCGATGCCCGCATCCTCAATATCTTCGAGGGGGCCGCCGAGATCCAGGCGCAGGTCGTCGCCCGCGGTCTCCTGGGCGGACGCAATTGAGCGTGGTCGCCACGTTGCCGTCCGCCCCGATGGTGACCGGCACTCCTCCGGCGTGCCCCGATGCAGTTGCGCGCCGACGCGCCGATCCCGTAAGGCTTACGCGACGGGTGGGGCGATTTCCGACCCGGCGCCCTGCGGGGAAGTGGGGTACGCGTGACTGGGGGATCGATCGAGGCGGAATGGAGTTCCTGAGGCTCAGTTATTTTGTTCAGGTGGCCGAACTCGGGAGTTTTTCCAAGGCGGCAATCTCGCTGGACGTGACCCAGCCGGCGCTCAGCCGGCAGGTGCGAAAGCTGGAATCGGAGCTGCGCACCGAACTGTTCTATCGTCACGGCCGCGGCATCGCACTGACCCCGTCGGGGCGTAAGCTCCATGCCGCCGTCAAGCCCTTGCTGGAGACGCTGACCGATATCCGCGAGGCGATCCAGGAGGACGCCGATCGCATGACCGGAACCGTCACGATCGGGCTGCCGCCTTCCCTCTGCGCGACGCTCGGAGCCATGCTCGACGAGCGGTTCCGCTCGCGCTATCCCGACGCCGTTCTGCGCACCCGCGAGGGCTTCAGCGGCATCCTGATGGAATGGATCGAGACAAGACGCCTGGACCTTGCGATCCTCTACGACGCGCGGCGCGGCCGCGGGATGCATGTCGCACCGCTGCTGGAGGAAAATCTCTTCCTGATCCAGCGGCCGGACACGATCCCCGACAGCTCGCCCGTCGAGATCGGTGCGCTCGATCGTTTTCACTTCGTCCTGCCCGGACCGGAGAACGGGCTGCGCCGGGTCGTCGATGCCGCCGTGCGGCAGGCGGGGGTCATCCTGCGGGTGAAGACCGAGATGGATTCGGTCGCCGCCCTCAAGCAACTCGTCCTGAACGGTCACGGCCAGACGATCCTGCCGTTCGGCGCCGTTCATCAGGAGGTCGAGGCGAAACGCCTCGTCGCCCGCCGCATAAGGTCGCCGGCGATGCAGGCGAAGCTGATCACCGCGACGCCGCTGAACCAGCCCGTCTCGCGGGTGACCCGCGCCCTTCTGAGCCTCGTCCATGAATGCGTCGACGAGCTCGTCCGGGCGGGCAGGATCGACGGCACGACGCACGGCATGCCGACGGATTGAGGGCTGCGACGGGCCCCGCGGGCGACCGGGCTGGTCCCGCCTGTTGCCGCCCGAGTGACAAGCCGAACGAGAGAGAGCCGCATGACCCCCCTTCTCACCGACCTCCGCGTCGTCGAGGTTTCCGCCTTCATCGCCGCGCCGCTCGGCGGCATGACCTTGGCCCAGCTCGGCGCCGAGGTCATCCGGATCGATCCGCTCGGCGGCAATGTCGATTATCGCCGCTGGCCGCTGAACGAGACCGGCGAAAGCCTCTACTGGGCCTCGCTCAACAAGGGCAAGCGCTCGGTCGCAATCGCCATGAACCGTCCCGAGGGGCAGGAGATCGCCCGGGCGCTGATCACGGCCGGCGGAGACGGGCACGGCATCCTTCTCACCAACCTCCCGGCAAAGGGGTGGCTCGACTACGACGTTCTGCGGCGGGAGCGCGCCGACCTCATCATGCTGCAACTGACCGGCAATCCGGACGGCTCGACGGCGGTCGACTACACCATCAATTGTGCCAGCGGCTTTCCTTACGCCACGGGCGCGAGCGAAGAGCCCGTCAACCACGTCGTGCCGGTATGGGACGTTGCGGCCGGTCTCTACATGGCGACCGGTCTCCTGGCGGCGGAAAGGCATCGCGCCCGCACGGGAATGGGCCAGAAGATATCGCTGTCGCTGGCCGACGTGATGCTGGCGACGGTGAGCAATCTCGGCTTCACCGCCGAAGTCGAGGTGAACGGCCAAGGGCGCCGCCCGCTTGGCAACGATCTCTACGGCGCCTACGGGCACGATTTCGCGACACGTGACGGCCGGCGGGTGATGGTGGTGGCGATCAGCAATCGACACTGGCGCGCGCTGGGAACCGCCACGGGGCTGGCCGAGCGGCTGGCGATGATCGGGCCGATGATGGACGTCGATCTTGCGACCGAGGGCGGACGTTTCGAAGGCCGTCACGCGATCTCGGCCGTGCTGTCCCCCTGGTTCGCCGCCCGTGCGCTGGACGAAGTCCGGGAGGCCCTGGAAGGGACCGGCGTCTTGTGGGGCGCCTACCAGGATTTCGAGCAGCTCGTCGCCGAGGACGCGCGCTTCTCGACGGCCAATCCGCTATTCCAACGGGTCGACCATCACGGCATCGGGCCGTTCACGACGCCGGGTACCCCGCTGGGTTTCGGCGCCGTGCCGCGACAGACCCTGACGGGCGCGCCACGTCTCGGCAGCGCGACGGAAGCGGTCTTGGCGGACATCCTCAAGCTGCCGTCGCACGAGATCGCGCGACTGGTCGACCAGGGCGTCGTGGCGGTCTGAACGCGGACCGCCCGCGGCATCCTACTGTGGACGGTCGCCGCGAAGGGCGGCGAGGGTGATGCGTCGGACCGCATCCTCCGTGACAGGCCCCGGATTGAGTCCATTGTCCGTCTCCACCGTGATCCGCACGATTTCCGCGACCTGCTGCTCGGTGATTCCGACCTCCGAGAGCCGGTTCGGCAGCCCGACCTCCGCCAGGAGGTCGAAGATCGCCGCGCCGAGCGAGGGCACAGCCAGGGCCGACTCGATCATGCCGATCTGGTCTGAGGCGAAGTCGCTGTTGTAGGCGGCGACATGCGCCAGCACGAGCGCGTGCGAGAGCCCATGCTGGACGCCGAAGGATCCGCCGAGAGTATGGGCCAGTCCATGCTGGAGCGCGAAGCCACCGGTAAGGGCCGCGCCCCCCAGATAGGCGCCGTAGAGAAGCTGCGTACGGGCGTCCAGGTCATCCGGATCTGCGGCGACACCGCGCAGCCCGTCGGTGATGGCGCTGGCCCCTCTGGCCGCCGCGAGGGCGTTGATGGGGCTGATCGTGGGGACGTAAATTCCGTCGACGCAATGGGCGAGCGCGTTCATCGCGCTTGCGGCGCTGACGTCGAATGGCAGGGACAGCGTCAGTTCCGGATCGTAGATGACCGTCGCCGCCAGCATGCGCAGGCTGGTGTGCATGCGTTTCACCTTGTCGATCGTGATGCCGCAGAAGCCGGTCATCTCCGAGCCGGAATAGGTGGTGGGAATCACGATGATCGGCAGGCCGAGCTCCAGCGCGATCGCCTTGCCAAGTCCGATCGACGCCCCGCCGCCCGCGCTCACAAGACAATCGGCGCCCATTTCGCTCGCCTTGCCGCGGCAGGCGCGTGCCAGTTCGATCGGCACCTGCGAGATCGCCTCCGGCATCAGGCCGATGCACAGATCCCCCAGATGCCCGGCCAGGTTTCTGGCCAGCGTGCCGCGGCCGGGTGTGGACACCACAAGCGCGCGTTTCGCGCCCAGCCGCTCGACTTCGTCGGCAACCGTGCGAACCGTGCCAGCGCCGAAGACGATGCGCGGCGGAGTGGCGTTATAGACGTCGCCCGGCGTGTCGAAGGCAGCCGGCACGTCGGCGTTGGCAATCTTTGCGGCTACGTTCATGTTCTACCAGTCCACGATGGTGCCGTCGCCGAGCACTGCGCTCAACGTGTGCATGACTTCCGGCTTGAAGGGGTGCTTGGCGGCCTCGGTCTCGTTGATCTCGACGCCGAGGCCCGGCGCGTGCGGGATCTGCCAGGCGGAGCCGACCCGCCGCATGGGCGTCGAGACGACGTCGTCGTACCAGGGCACGGCGCCGGACATCTCCTCCTGAATAACGAAATTGGGGATGGAGATGTCGTAGTGCAGCGCTGCTGCGCCGGCGATCGGCCCGTTCGGATTATGCGGGGCCACCCCCATCATCGCCTGTTCTGCGGCCGCGGCGATCTTCTTGCCTTCGAGGATGCCACCCGTGTGGTTCAGGTCCGGCTGGATGATGTGCAGAGCCTTCTGTTCGAACAGCGGCTCGAATTCCTTGTAGCCGACGAGCCGTTCGCCGGAGGCGATCGGGCAGTTCGCGCGTTCGGTGACCATCCGCAGGGCCTGGGTGTCGCCGGGCTGCACCGGCTCCTCGCAGAACATCGGCCGATAAGGCGCCAGTTCCTCGATATATTGCAGCGCGCCGGCCACCGTGGCGGGGCGGCCGTGGAAGTCCACCATGATGTCGACGGTCTCGCCGACCGCCTCGCGCAGCACCTTCATCAGGCGCCCGACATGCCGACGCGACGGGATGTCGACCGAATAGTGCGAATAGGGGATGAACACGACCTTCAGCGCATCATAACCCATCTCGACCACGGCGAGCGCCTTGTCGCGCAGGGCTCCCTCGTCGAAGGTCTCGTACACCGACCGCATGTCGCCGAGGCCGAGATGGGTGTAGACGCGGACCTCGTTGCGGGTCTGTCCGCCGAGCAGCCGCCACACGGGCAGCCCCACGCTCTTGCCGAAGATGTCCCAGAGCGCGTGTTCGATGCCGCTGATCGCGGTCGCCCCGATGATGCCGAGCTTATAGTAGCTGTGCTTGTTGAGGATGCGGACGATCTGTTCGATGTCGCGCGGATCCTTGCCAATCAGCAGCGGCTCGAGATCCTCCACTGTGGCGGCAACGGCACGGGTCTTCCAGTTGAGGCTGGCTTCGCCCCAGCCGTAAAGGCCGTCCTGGTCCGTCTGGACCTTCACGAAGATCCAGTTGCGCATCTCCGCGTTGACGACGAGCGTCGTCACGCCGGTGATGCGGATCGGGTTCTGGCTGGACATCCGTCTGTCAGCTCCGGTTAGTTGGCGGGTCCGGCGGCAGGCGCCCGGACCTCGTTGAGCAGCGGCTCGCCACGGGCGAGCCGATCGAGATTGGCGGCAATGAACGCGTAGCGCCGCTGCGGCAGCTGCTTTGTCCAGGCCGAGGAATGCGGCGTACAGACGGCATTCGCGAGCGTATGGAACGGGAAGCTCGACGGCTCGACGCGATCGTCGGAGCCTGTCGGGTAGCGGTACCAGACGTCGAGACAGGCGCCGCCGATCGTCTTTCGGGACAATGCCTCGAACAGCGCCACCTCGTCGGCGATCTCGGCACGCGAGATGTTGATCAGCACAGCGGTGGGCTTCATAGCCGCAAGCTGCGCCTGGCCGATCAGTCCGGTCGTCGCCTCGGTGAGCGGGCAGGCGAGGACGAGATAGTCCACCTTTGGCAGCAGGCGGGGCAGGTCCTGCGGAGGCAGGATTTCGTCCGCAGGCCCGACGTCGCCGGCATGGGCATCGATGGCCACGATGCGCATGCCGAAGGCCTTGGCGCGAGACGCGATGGCCCGGCCGATCCGGCCGAAGCCCACGACGCCCAGCGTCTTGCCGTGGATCTCGCCGTGCGGCACGCGCTGTCGATAGATGTCGGGCCATGTCTCGGGCGTGAAGCTGCGGCGCATCTCGACGGCACGGATTTCCCATTCCAGCATCGCCGAAAGCACGTATTCGGCGATCGGGATTTCGTGCTCGAACACGTTGCAGACGGCGGTGGAATCGGAGAGCGAGGGAAAGTCGATCCCGTCGAGTCCGGCGCCCGGGACGTGAAGCAGTCGGACCGGGGGAAACCGGTTTCCCTGGCGCTTCAGGCGCAGGGAGATCACCGCATCTTCGGGGAGAATCTGGCCGTCGAGTGCGTCGGAATACGCAGCTTCGCGGGGCAGTGGTACGATCTCGTGGGATTCCTGCAGGCTCGCCGCCAAGGTCCTGGCGTGATTGGCAGCCTCGCCGATCATGAATATCTTCATCGCATCGTCCGGCCTCCCCCCGGATTGATCGCGACGCTATTCCCGCCCTTTCATGTCGTCCAATTATTTTGCTGGATAGTTTGATAAGCGTAATTAATTAGTGCTGGCGGATTCGGCCGGCTTTTTGTCCTCTTGCGGGCGGTAAGTCGCCAGTGCAGCGGCGCCGATGGCGACGAACTGCTGCGCCATCGGCGCAGCATCCTGGCTCGGATAGGCGGCAGCGACTCGCAATCTCGGCGTCACCGAATCCAGCGTGCGGTAGGTTGCGAAGGCGCGATCGTAGTGCTGGACCTGGGCGGCGACGAAGCCGATGCCGAGGTTGCAGGCAGCCATTGCGACGATCGACTGCGCCGGCGAGATCTCAATGATCTTGCGCGGGCTGAAACCAGCGTTGTGGCAAAGGGCGATGAGATGGTCGTGGACATGCGGCCCAACCCCGCGCGGGAACAGGATGAAGGTTTCTCCGGCCAGATCGGCGAGAGTCAGGGACGGCTTCTTCGCCAACGGGTTGGCCTCAGAGAGCACCACCTTGAACGGCAGTTCCGCGAGGACATCGCAGCGCAACGCCCCATCGTCGATCGGCGGATGCAGAAGCCCGACATGGATGTCGCCGCTGCGGAGCGCCACCACCTGCTCGTCGGTGGTCATCTGCTGCACGTCGACATGGACCTGTGGCAGCACCGCGTGGAAGCGCAGCAGGATTTCCGGCATGGTGATGAACAGCGCCGATGGCGTTGTTCCCACGCGCAGCGTCCCGATCAGGCCGTCGTCGGTCTGCCGGGTGAGTTCGACAGCGGTCGCCATCGAGCGCAGGATCTTGCGCGCCTCGCCGAGGAAGACTTCGCCCGCCCGTGTCATCGAAACCTGTCGCTTGCTGCGATGGAGAAGCTGGACCTGCATCTGCTCTTCGAGCTGGCGCAACTGCTGGCTGAGGCCGGGCTGGCTGATGCCGCTGCGGCGGGCCGCACGGCCGAAATGCAGCTCTTCCGCGAGGGCGACGAAGCATTCGAGGCGTCGGCGATCCATGGGATTTGCTCCTCGCGCTGCCGGCTTTTCCCTGCCTGCGAAGGGGCCGGCCACGTTCCGCTAGCCGCTTCCGATTGATAAGCAGCTGTTCTTAACGGATCAAATAAAATAATTAGACACAGTTGAGAAGCCCTTCATAGTGGTGGCGTGAACGAGCCGGGTGGCAATGTTTACGGGCGTTTCCGCGCGGGAGGAGTGTGCGGATCCATCCTTTTGCACCCCGGCCGCAATCCGCTCTCGCGCATCAGCTTTCCTGGCGCATGACGTGCTTCGGACAGCCGTGAGGGCATGGCTCGGGAGGAAGACATGAAATCCAAGATGTTGCGCAGGCTGGGGCTTGCTCTGGCAGCGGCAGGTGCGCTCGTGACCGCACAGGTCCACGCCCAGGAGAAGCCGGCGGATTTCCCGCAGCGTCCGATCAACCTCGTGGTGGTCTATCCCGCCGGAGGCGCGGTCGACGTTACGGCTCGGACCTTCGCCCAGATTGCCGAAGAGAAGATGGGCGTCGACATCCGGGTCGAGAACCGCGTCGGCGGGGCCGGCATGGTCGGCCATACGAGCCTTGCCAAGAACACCGAGGCGGACGGCTACACGGTCGGCGTCCTGGCCAATCCCTTCCTCTATACCGACATTCTCCTGAAGGGCGCGCCCTTCACCATCGAGGAGTTCGAGCCGATCAACGAGATCAGCTTCGACCCGGTGGTGTGGGTGGTCAACGCCAAGTCCGACATCGGCAGCATGTCGTTCGACGAGATCGTCGATCATGCCAAGAGCACCCAGCTTCAGGTCGGAATGAATCCCAACAGCGTCTTCCTGTTCGTGAGCGAGTTCATCGAGCGAGCCAAGGAACTGGAGTTCAACTTCATCCCCTTCGACGGCGGCAAGCAAGGCGTGGTTGCGCTCTTGGCTGGCGACGTCGACGCCACGGCGAGCTTCTATTCCGAGATCGATCAATATGTGCAGTCTGGCGATCTGAAGCCGGTGGCCGTCACTGGCGATAAGCGTCATCCCATGCTTCCCGACACCCCGACACTATCTGAGCTCGGCGTGCCTGCCGGCGGCCAGGCGTGGGGTGCGACCCGTATCTTCACGCTGCCTGCCGGCGTTCCGGAAGACCGTAAGGCCTATCTGGAGGATGCATTCCTGAAAGTGCTGGAGTCGGACGAGGCGAAGAAGGCATTCGAGGAAGCCGGGCTGACCCTGGCCCCGACCGGAGCCGAGGCGGCGCAGAAGCAGTATCAGGAATCCTTCGAGACGCTGAAGACCTTCCTGGCCGAGACAGGCCGCATCCCACAATAGTCCCGACGGATCACACGCGGCCCCGCCCTCCCGGGTGCGGGTTCGCGTGTTGGAGCCTCTCATGCGCTACGCTTTCTGTGGCATGCTCGTCGCGCTGTCTGCCGCACTGGTCTGGCAGGCCATACAGCTTTCGGGGCCCGCAACGGTGTATCCGCTCGTCGTGACGAGCGGTGCACTCATCTTCTCCCTCTCCTATGCTGTGATGCGAGCGGTGAACGGCTGGGATGAAGGAGCCGTGCCCTTCGCAATGCCACGCTCGTCACTGCCGCGGGTAACCGCCTTCGTCCTTGTCTGGCTCGCTTATGTCCTGCTGCTTCCCTATGGGGGCTTCATTCTCGCGACATGGCTTGGACTGCTTGCCTCCCTGGCGATCGTCCGCGGCAGGCTCGGACTGGTCGACGCCATGTCGACGGCGCTCTTCGTGGCCGTTCTCGCCCTTCTGATGAAGGCCGTCCTCTACGTTCCCGTGCCGCAGGGCTGGCTCGATCAGAGCCTCGAAATCCTGCTCTACCGTATTCGCTGAGGGGCTTCTGTCATGATCGAAGGTGTCATCGCAGCCCTGTCGCCTCTGAGCCTGTTCTTTGCAGCTCTCGGCGTCGTGCTCGGGATCGTGTTCGGCGCCATCCCCGGACTCACCGCGACCTTTGGCATCGCGCTTCTGATTCCGGTGACCTTCCTGATGGACCCCGTCCACGGTATGATCATGCTGGCGGGCATCTATGCCGGAGCCATCTATGGCGGCAGCATTTCGGCCATCCTCCTCAATATTCCCGGCACGCCTGCCTCGATCGTGACGGGTTGGGAAGGCAACGCGATGGCCCGTCAGGGCAAGGCGCCACTGGCGCTAGGCCTGTCGGCCGTCAGTTCGGGCGTGGGAGGGCTGATCTCGGCACTCGCGCTCATGTTCCTCACCCCGGTTCTCGCCCAGTTGGCGCTCCGCTTCGGCGCACCCGAATATGTCGCGCTGGTGATCTTCAGCCTGGTGATCGTAGTCGTCATGCTGGATACGCCGATCTTCGCCAACATCACCGGCGTCTTTCTCGGACTGATCATAGCGGCGATCGGTATCGACCCGGTCCAGGGAACAGCCCGCTTCACCTTCGGCTTCTATCAGCTCTATTCCGGGCTCAACGTTGTCGCGGTGCTGGTCGGCTTCTTCTGTCTGCCCCAGGCGATCATCCTCGCCGCCGAAAGCATAGCCGGCGCGACTGCCAGTTCGGTGGGCCGGGTGGGCGCCAGCCCGCCGGGCCTGGTGGCGCGCATCGTCTTCAACAACCGCTGGAACATCCTGCGGTCTTCGGCGCTAGGCACGGCGCTCGGAATTCTTCCCGCAGTCGGGCCGGAATCCACCCCGCTTGTCGCCCATACGATGGAGCGCCGGATGTCCAAGGATCAGGCGCAGTTCGGCAAGGGCTCCGAGGCCGGCCTGATATCGGCAGAAAGCTCCGTCAGTGCCAATGTCGGTGGCTCTCTCATCCCGCTCCTGGCGCTTGGTATCCCCGGAAGCGGCGCCGCCGCAGTCTTCGTCGGCGCGCTGACCCTGCACGGGCTCCAGCCTGGGCCCCTGCTGTTCACCAGCCGCCCAGAGGTGATGTACACCTTCTTCACGGGCTTTCTCGTGGTGAACGTTCTGATGACGGTCGTCGGGCTGTTCGGCGCCCGCTATCTTGCCGCGCTTCTATCGCTGCCGAAGGCGGTCATTGCCACATTCGTCGCGTTCTTCTCGATTTTCGGCGCATATGCCGTGAGCAGCAATCTGTTCGACGTGTGGGTAATGTTCGCCTCGGCGCTGCTGGCCATCGGCGTCGGCGCGGTCGGCATTCCAATCCTGCCGATCGTCCTCGCCTTCATTCTCGGCGGCGTTCTGGAGCAGAATGTCGCGATAACGGCCGCACGGGCTGGCGGGTTAGGGTATTTTCTGGAGCGCCCGATCGCCATGAGCCTCGCGGCCCTGACCGTGGCGATCGTCGCCGCCGTGGCCTGGCGCGCCGTGCGAGGAATTAGGGCACGACGCGAAGGGACAAAGGCTAATGCGGACTGAAGATGGCCAGGACTCGATCCCGTGAAAGTAGCACTACTGCTGGGCGCGCAGTGGCTTATGGGTATCGCCGGATCACGGCGCTGCTGCAGGAGGCCGGATGGACGGTGAACGTCAAACGGGTCGAACGCATCTGGCGACGGGAGGGGCTGAAAGTGCCGCAAAAGCAGCCGAAGAAGGGTCGGCTCTGGCTGAACGACGGATCCTGTGTCCGTCTTCGGCCGGAGTATCGCGACCATGTCTGGTCCTACGACTTCGTCGAGGCCCGAACCCATGATGGACGGAAATTCCGCATGCTCAACATCATCGACGAGTTCACCCGGGAATGCCTGGCGATCCGGATCGACCGCAAGCTGAATTCGATCAGCGTCATCGACGCTCTGACCGACCTGTTCATCCTGCGCGGCGTGCCAACCCACATCCGGTCGGACAACGGGCCGGAATTTATAGCCAAGGCAGTGCGCGAATGGATCCTCGCCGTCAGCGCCAAGACGGCGTTCATCGAGCCTGGCAGCCCCTGGGAGAACGGCTATTGCGAGAGCTTCAACGCCCGACTTCGAGACGAACTCCTGAACGGCGAGATTTTCTACTCGCTGGCCGAGGCCAAGGTGGTGATCGAAAGCTGGCGGCGCCATTACAATACCGCACGCCCGCACTCATCGCTGGGTTACCGTCCGCCGGCACCCAAGGTCGTGCAATGGCCGGCTTCGCCATCCGGCCCGGCTTCACCGGCCACGCCAGCCTTGGCGCCAAGGCCTGTCATGCACTAAGATTTGCCCCGGACCACTCGGTTGGGGCAGGCCAGGCGCAGTACCTTCGAACAGAGCGGCGGCTTGCCTGATTTCGCGTTGCATATGTTGGCGAAACAAGACGACGCGTTTGGTGTTGCGCAGATCATAGTGATACAATAGCCAAAGTCCGAGTTCATGTTGTTTTTCAGGTTCATGGAACCTTGCCAGCTCGGGGTCGCTGTCGCCCAAAAAGCAAGGCAGAAAACCAACGCCCAGCCCTTCTTTCATTGCCGCAAGTGTGAGCGAGGTTTCGTCGACGTGGAATTCGTGATCGGCGTGCAGCCATGCCTGCTTGGTCCAGGTTCTATGATACTCGCAGCAATCAACCCCAATCCATTTTTCCGCCGCTTTTCCCGATTTGACCGCCGCGCAGTAACCGCGTGCGCCATAGGCGGCCGAAGCCACGGTTGTCAGGCGCGTACCGATCAAGGTTTCCAGCGGTTTGTTGGTCTGCCGAATGGCGACGTCGGCCTCACGTTCGGACAGGCGCACCGAGTTATTGGTGACCTGAATGCTCAATTCGATCATTGGATATGCGGCGCTGAACCGCGCAAAATAGGGCATCAGCACAGTCGATGCCATGTTGGCAATTGCTGTAACCCGCAACTCGCCTGCGACGTCTTCGGCTTGACCGCCAACCAGCCCTTCAAAGGACAACAGCTCCTTCTCGATCCGGCAGGCGGATTGCCTCAGCTCTTCACCGGCCTCGGTTAGGACATAGCCAGACGCTTTGCGTTCAACCAACGGTGCGGCGAGTTTTTTCTCTAATGCGTGAATACGACGCGAAACGGTGGAATGCTGCACACCCAACCGTTTGGCGGCATTGCTGAAAGACCCTTCGCGAGCCACCGCCAGGAAAATCCGTGCGTCGTCCCATTGCATCCGATGTCCCTTGCCATGTGCATTTTTGCAAAACGTTTGTCGAATTTTCTCCAATTCCCAAAAGTCTGAACCAGTGCAACCAATTAGGCAACCGGAAACATGTTGTTGTTCTGCCGGTCCCGAGATCACGAAGTTAGAAAGTAGTGAACTCTGCAAAAAGGAATTTTAGCATGACCAAGCAAAAATTTACCGCAATGACGATCTCGCTCGCTTTGACTGCTACGACAGCCTTCGCGAATGCAACGGAAGACAAGACTGCCCGCGCCATGTCAGCGGCACCTTCAGATATCTCAGCCGAGGCTACGATAATGGATGTGGATGGCACAGTCCTGCGCCAAGGGTCTAACGGATGGGTTTGTATGCCGGGCGTCGGCCTGATCCCCGGCGACGAACATCCGATGTGTAACGATGCTGTGTGGATGAAATGGATCGGGGCCGTCGTATCGAGCGCAGAATTTTCCACCGATGTGATTGGCGTTTCCTACATGCTTCAGGGTGACGCAATGGTAAACAACGACAATCCAATGGCAACTGATCCCAATGACGGCGGCGTGTGGGTGCAGGACGGACCACATATTATGATGCTGTTCCCGAGCATGGACATGCTGGCCGACCTGCCACGCGATCCTTTCGCCGGCGGTCCTTATGTCATGTGGGGCGAAACACCGCTTGCCCATGTCATGGTGCCCATCGAAGCCAAAGAAAATGCAAACTGATATTTCCACCAAAATAAGGAGAGCAGGATGTCTGTCGAACACATCCGAAATTCAGTGAATGACGTTATCGCCTACCTGAAAGAGAACCCGCAAGACGGGCTAAGCACCAGTCCGCCGGTCACCGCGGTTATGGAAGAAGGCCTTCGGTGCCGTGCCACCGGTACGGCTGGCCAGTCCATCGTGACAGACATGCCCAAAGCCGTCGGCGGGGGCGGTACAGCGCCGTCACCGGGTTGGCTGGCACGCGGGGATGTCCCGAAGTTTGTTGAACTTCGTTGAGCGGCGATGCCGGGTTGAACGTTACGCGGCCCTCGATGCAGGGGCAATGAACTTTTCGGCATTTTGGCGCTGATGGGCA
>NZ_JAZHLK010000059.1:0-22687 GCF_036549515.1 Aurantimonas sp. E1-2-R+4
CCCATCAGCGCCAAAATGCCGAAAAGTTCATTGCCCCTGCATCGAGGGCCGCGTAACGTTCAACCCGGCATCGCCGCTCAACGAAGTTCAACAAACTTCGGGACATCCCCTCAATGCGCAGCGTACCGCAACACGCGATTATGTTCCAGAGCCATCGGTCTTGATCGCAAGGCAACGACATGAGGCTACCTGTTCCATCCCTGATGATCACATAGACCGTCGGCGATCCGCGTTTTTCATGGCAAGATCGGTTCTGAGGGTCATTCGAGAGGGGGTGAGGCCATGCTGATCCATCTTCACAGCCAGACGAGGACGACGCCGAAGATCCGATCGGCGATCCAGGCCAGTGACGAGCCTGCGTCTGTCTTGGCGGAACGCTTTGGCACAACCGAGCAGACCGTTTGCAAATGGAAGTGCCGCGACTCCGTGCATGACCGCAGCCATACACCGCACAGGCTGCAAACCACGCTGACCCCGGCGCAAGAGGCGGTTGCGGTGGACGCGGCGTTCGAGGCGCGGATGGCGCGTCACGACATCCCTCACGCCACGCATGGAGTCGAAGTCTGGGAAGAATATGGGATGGGATCATGTTGCTGACCTCCGTGAAGAACCAGACCAACTTGCCGCGCTACTTCGCGCGGGTGTTTGACGTCGCGCAGTCACTGGAGAACGGGCGGCTCGATTTGGCGCTGGACGATGGCCGCACCTTTCGTGTCGAAGGCCGCCACCCCGGTCCGGTGGCGGCGATCGGGGTGCACAACCCTGACCTTTTCGCGCGTCTGATCCGCGAGGGCGATCTGGGCTTTCTGGAAGCCTACATGGACGGCTGGTGGTCCACGCCGGATCTGCAGGCCTTCATGGACCTCGTCCACGCCCGCAACGACGCACTTTACGACGGCTTTCCCGGCATGGGGCTGGTGCGCGCCTTCGAGAAACTGCGGCACTGGCTGCGCGGGAATTCCATTCGACAGGCGAGGAAGAACATCGCGGCGCATTACGACCTTGGCAACGAATTCTATCGGCTCTGGCTGGATGAGACGATGACCTATTCCTCGGCCATCTTTCGCAGCGGGCAGGAACCGATGGAAAAGGCGCAGCACCAGAAATACGAAAGCATGGTGGACCAGATGGGGGCGCAGCCCGGCGATCATGTGCTGGAAATCGGCTGCGGCTGGGGCGGCTTCGCGGAATATGCGGCGGCAGAGCGCGGGTTGCGCGTGACTGGCCTGACGCTCTCGAAGGCGCAGCATGACTATGCGGTCGAACGCATCCGGGCCAAGGGGTTGCAGGATCGCGTCGAGATCAGGATGCAGGATTACCGCGACGAACGCGGGCTTTACGACGGTATCGCCAGCATCGAGATGTTCGAGGCGGTCGGCGAGAAATACTGGCCGACCTACTTTCAGGCCGTCCGCAACTGCCTGAAACCGGGCCGCAACGCCACCTTGCAGATCATCACGGTGCAGGACGCGCGCTTCGAGATCTACCGCAAGGGCGTGGATTTCATCCAGAAACACATCTTTCCCGGCGGCATGCTGCCTTCGCCCAGCGCGCTGCGCGACGCGGTGCGACGCGCCGGGTTGAAGGTCCAGCACTCGATCGAGTTTGGCGAAGGGTACAGCCAGACGCTGCGGCGCTGGTATGACACCTTTAACGGGCACTGGGACGAAATCTCGCGGCTGGGCTTTGACGACCGATTTCGGCGGATGTGGAATCTGTACCTCACCTCTTCCGCCGGCGCGTTCCAGGGCGGTAACTGCGACGTGACCCAGATCACCATCACAAGGCCCGCCGCCTGAATCCCGGCGGAGACGGTGTATGTCCGGTTCCCTGTCTCGCTGCAGCAGCGCAAGGCTGTTCTACACGAGAGGGAGGTCGACATTACGGACGATCTGGCGACGATGGAGCGGCTATCACCGCCGGAGCCGCGTCGAGACAAAGATGGACTGCGTCAAACTGCTGGGCCAACGCCTAGCCGCGCGGGACTTCGACCGTCAGGTTGCTGAGTTCCAAATCCGAGTGGCCGTCCTGAACGGCTTCACAGCGCTCGGCATACCCTTCACTGAAGCCGTGGGATGAGTCTGCCCGGGGAAGGGGAACTCCGACCTTCAGCCGTTTTGTGCAACAGAGCCGCTAGTCCTTCAAAGGACGAAAAGCGCGATGAGCCAGGCAAGCCCGAAGCATGAGGCCATTGGTAGCATGGGCGCTGTCCAGTAAGTAGTCATGCGGGGCGAACGGGAAGTTGCGCCGGCAAGCGGGCTTGTCGGTCAGTCGATGAGGCCTAGTGCGCGGGCCCGGGCGACTGCCTCGGCGCGGCTGTGGACCCCGAGCTTCTTGTAGGCGCGCTCTGCCCGTTGCTTCGCGGCTGCCCGTGAGATGCCGAGTTTCTCGGCGATGACCGCGAAGGTCAACTGAGTGGGCAGGTAGCGCAGGACCAGTGCCTGAGCCATGGTAATTGATGCTGCTTTGATGGTGGCGGCACCTTCTGTCACAGCCTCGGCGGCTGCTTCGTGGGCAGCGGCGGCGATGAGGCCGGCCGCGATCAAGGCGTCGACGGCCTCGTGGGCGGCTGCTTCCTCCACAAGCCCTGCAGTGATCAGCGCCTGTATGGCACGGGCGGCGGCGGCACTGCCGATCGCTTCGGAGGCTGCGATCGACTCAGCTGCATGGGTCTGTGTCGCCAAGGCCAGGAGCAATGCGTGGGCTTCGGCGGCTTGCACTGCCGCAATCTCCGTCGCTGCCTGCTCCATCGCTGCGACCTCAGCGCCGACGAACAGCCCGGTTTCGGGCGTGAGGAATCCTTCGCCCAACAGCGTGCCACCGTTCTCGGCGATCACGTCGAACAGTGGCTGCGCCCAACCGTGCTCAATGAGCAGGAATGCGAGTGCCGTCCCCGGCGACAGGGACTCGGTCAGTGCCCATGCGTCCGCCGCCTCGAAGCCCGAGAAGCCATCGCCCACTGCGGTTTTCACGTGATGGGCACTGTCGAGTGGGAAGATGCTCGCCAGGAGAACGCCGAAGTCCTCGTCGTCGCCGATGACCAGGTGCTGGATCGTGCCGTCCTCGTCCTTAGCAACGAAGAGCATGTCGATGAGGCGCAACATTCCTCGACCTTGCAGTCGATCGACTTCGGCCAGGACCTGGACTGCAAAGTCGGCGCCGGGACCAAAACCCACTGCGATCACCTGTAACGGACCAGACATCTATCAACCTCCACATCATGATTTCCACATATTGCCGGCTTCCCACTCCGCTCGCATTGATGCAGATCAGTCTGGGCGCGACGAAACTGAAGGAATGTTCCTGTGGACCACTGGTCTCGGCAGTTCTCGGCCGCTTGTTGCGGAACGCGTGATCCCTTGCGGTTCTGGTGAAAAAGACTCGAACAGACGCTCGTGGTATAGACATCCCGGAAACGCACCTCGGAAATTCAGATTGTTTAGGATCAATGCATTACGCCCCAGAGAAGGTTCGATCCCAGTCGCGTCCGCTCCGCCATTTCGGAACAAAGGTGGACACTGCGCCCGCCGCCGTTCCGACGCCAGCCCCTGCGGCATGCGTCCGCAGCAGGTCGCTCTTCGATCCCATGATGGGACCTCGCCTTCATCGACCTCGACGCGCCGCGCGAGCGCGCGGAGATGGTCGCGGCGGTAGCCGCCGCCGTCGAGGCGGATGCGCTGGCGGGCGGTCTTTGCAAACTTGCGGAGCATCGGCGGGGTGATCGCCCGCTGGCCGGCGCTTTCGAGCATGGCGAATGGGAGCGGCGGCGCGGTCTGCGCCTGCGCTTCGTCTATCGGCGGACGGGCCCGAGCCTGCTGGTGGCGGAGGGGCGGCTGAATGCGAAGGGCCAGGCAGTCGTGTCACGCTCGAAGACCGGGCGCGGCAAGGTCACCCGCGCCGATCGTCCTGCTGGTGCCGCAGGTCAAGCTGCCGAAGCGGCTGGACCTTGCACGGGATGCGGCGCGAACGCACGACGCGGTGCTGGGGCTGATCGTGGCGAACGGGTGGAGGGGCGGCTGTGATCAGCGACAATGATACGGAGGGTTCTCAGCGCATCCCGATCGCCTGTATCACCGCTGTACCTCAGTGCCGTCCCAGCTTGCCGAATTCGCTGTCCAGAAGGGAGCGGATCTTCTTCGCCGCGCCGCGCAGGGCTGCGTCCACATTGGCGTCATTGTGGGTGACCGTCTGCGGCTGCATCCCCTCCGGCCGCGCCTCGACGGTACAACGAATATCGTCGGCCCCGCCCTTGGCACCGTTCACATCGACCAGATGCACCTCGATCCGGGACAGACGGTCGGTCAGATGGCCCAGCGCCGACGTGACAACCGTTTCGGCCACTTCGGCCAGGCGGTCATCGCCTTGAATATTGGCATCGGTATTCAGTTGAAACTGCATGTCGGTTCTCCTGTGTGTGATCACCTAACATGAGAAACCATGAAGATGACTGATCCAGCGCAAGTCCACCTGCACGATCAGTAACAAAGCCTGCGCCTTGATAGCGTGGGCGAGGATTCAAAGCCACCGCCCATGCCCACCAACCGCGAAACCATCCTCGCCGCGCAGCGCGGCGACGTCCTGCCTGAACGCGTACCCGCCGCAGGCCTGCTGATCCTGCGCGACGGCGAGCCAGGCGAGCCCGAGGTGACGCTGTCACCGCTGCGCGACCACTATCAGCACCGCGCCAGCGCCCGGCGTGGGGGTGCAGCTGCGCCCGCTGACCACGGCGCCATCAAAGCGGCCGGTTACGATGCAAGCTGATCGGAAAACGCTCTAGATCGAGCGACAGACCGGCTACCGGCACCAGCCGGATACGGCGACGCGGATGGTGGAGTGGTGAGCCGGACGGTTCGATGCCCCATCAGCGGATTGCGGTTGGATCGGCCGTTAGCGCGGTCGCGACAACGCTTCGGGGTTGATCCGCCTACGGGGTGATGATCCGATCCGGCTTAAAGGTCATATGGCGCTTGTACGCGCTGGTCATCCCGTCGCGATAGATCGCCCCATTGCCGCTGGACTTCAGCCAACAAGCGGACCGCGCGGCCACGAAGGTGAACGCGCGGCATTGATTGTCTTGCAGGCAATCGATCCTACAGGCGTGCAGGTTTCCAGCTTGGGATTTCCGAAGGTCGTTACCCGGAATATCGACGTCCTTCATGATGTCTGCAATGGGATCGATTGCGCTGATTGAGAAGGATCCCGGTCGAGATTCGGATTCCCGGAACATCAATCCGGAAATTGCCTCTTTGTTGGCATCCTGGAAAGAGCCTCTATTCGATTTCAGGAAGCAGTTCGGACCCTTTCGCGCTCTTTCGCTCGTGTTGTAAGTGAACGCACGGCACTGTTCTGCTTGTGCGACACATTCGGCCGCACAGGAGCCGGCATCCGCAACCGTGCCAGAAGCGATGTCCGAGCCATAGAAATCAAGTCCGTCGTAGATGGCGATCCGACTGCGGCGCTCAGATTGGGGCTCACGGAATACCGGCGACCCTGGCCGATCGGGAACGCTCTCTGTGCTGGCGGTGTCGGGATCTCTATCTTTGAAGTTGTCTCCTTCGATGGTGGTAACACGCAAGTCGGCCATTTCGCTGGAAGAGAGATAACGCATGTCATTGCTGCCGTACTGTAGCGAAAGCTTCAGCAGGCCCGGATCGACGCCCATCTCTATCAGGTAGTTGATGACGTCGGCCGTCGCGTATTGAACGGCGGAGACGGCCTCGTCGGGCGACCAATCCGTCCCGGAGAAGGATGATTGATGGACGCCGATGGAGCCGGGTTCGGCAAATCGCTGCACCCCACCGAGAAAAGCCAGTGCGCACGCGGAAGCGCACTCCGAACTGCGGGGCTGAATGGTGTCTAGACCGAGAGAGCGGATAGTCCGACCGACAGCCATTGCCGAATAAAGATTGCCGCCTGGTGAATTGAATCCCATGACCTTTGGGTTATGATTCCGGACTGCTTCCACAAGTTTGTCGGTTCGGTAATCAGCCTCGAACTCTCCTTCCACAATGATGAAGCGCGTTCCATCCGCAGTCTGATCGGAAATGAGATCAATCTCTGCACTGGAGTGACTGGACCAAAGAACAGCTGCGACAAAGCCTACCAGCCAAGGTAGCCAGATAATCGAACGCATGCGGAAACTCCTCACCAGCAACGTTGCCAGTGAACGAGATTCTCGCGGGTTCCGCAATCCACAGTGCTCGACGGCGTCAACTTGCGGTGGCGCAGGTGGAGGGCTGGATATTGAGCGTTCCCGGCTGGATCCGCTCGGCCAAAGGGCGCGATGATTCCGACAGGCAAGCTTGCGATTCGATTATGTTTAGGTTATACTAAACGATATGAGAAAAGCTCCGAAGTCCCCACCTGCTGATCCCGCCCGCAAACAGGCGGTGATCTATGCCCGCGTCTCCTCCAAGGAGCAGGAGAAGGAAGGCTTCTCGATCCCGGCGCAATTGAAGCTGCTCAAGGAATACGCGGCGGCGAACGGCTTCGCGGTGGCGCAGGAATATGTGGACGTGGAAACGGCCAAGCAGGCCGGCCGCACTGCCTTCGGCGAGATGGTCGCCTATCTCAAGGCGCATCCGTCCGTCCGCGTGATGCTGGTCGAGAAGACCGACCGGCTCTATCGCAACCTCAAGGATTGGGTGACGGTCGACGAACTCGACGTGGAAATGCACTTCCCGAAGGAAGGCGTGGTGCTGTCGCGCGAGTCGCGTTCTTCCGAAAAGTTCATGCACGGCATCAAGGTGCTGATGGCGAAGAACTATATCGACAATTTGTCGGAGGAAGCCCGCAAGGGCATGGCCGAGAAGGCCGAACAGGGCATCTGGCCGACCAAGACGCCGCTCGGCTACAAGAACGTCACCGGGCCGGATGGCAAGAAGATCATTGCGGTCGAACCGACGCTGGCGCCGATCGTGGCGGCGTTGTTCGAGTGGTATGCGCGCGGCGACATTTCCCTGAAGGAAGCGGCGCGTAAGGCGCACGCGGCGGGCCTCACCTATCCCAAGAGCGGCGCCAAGGTGCCGGTGAGCACGGTTCACACCATCCTGCGCAACCGGCTCTATACGGGGTGGTACGAATGGAAGGGCAAGCTCATTCAGGGCAAGCACGAAGCGTTGGTGCCGGTGGAACTGTGGGAACGGGTGCAAGGCGTGCTCGACGGCCGCTTTGCCAGCAAGGCCAAGCGCGGAAAGCATGACTTCGCCTTCTCGGGCTTGATCGCCTGCCATGCCTGCGGCTGCGCCGTGGTCGGAGAGATCAAGAAGCAGCGCTACGTCTATTATCACTGCACTGGCTACGCCGATAAATGCCAGGGCAACCCGGCTTCGTGCCGCCGCAAATATGTCCGCGAGGAAGCCCTCGAAGGCCAGTTCACCGAACTGCTCGGGCGGCTTCGCTTCGACGACGAGGTGCTGGAATGGGTGCGCGACGCGCTGCACGCCAGCCACGCGGACGAGCGCCGCGAGCACGAGGAAGCGATCAAGCGCCATCAGGCCGAATACGATCGGCTGAACGATCGCATTCACGCCATGTATGTCGACAAGCTCGATGGGCTGGTGGACACGGCCTTCTACGATCGAATGTCGAACCAGTGGCGCGAGGAGCAGAATCGCTGCCAGCGAGAAATCGAACGCCACCAGAACGCCGACAAATCCTATCTGGACGAAGGCGTCGCGATTCTCGACCTCGCCCGCAACGCGCAAAGGCTGTTCGCAAAGCAGGAACCGCGCGAAAAACGCCGCCTGCTCAACTTCATGCTATCGAACTGCACTTGGGAGGATGGCGAGGTGGTCGCCACTTTTCGCCAACCTTTTGACATGCTTGCGGAAACGGTAAGTTCAGAAGCCCGCGTGATGGCGGGCGAGACGACCAAATCGGCGAAAAGTGAGATTTGGCTGGGGAACCTGGATTCGAACCAGGACTAACGGAGTCAGAGTCCGTGGGTCTACCGTTAACCTATTCCCCACCGTACCGGCCGCCTGTCGGCGCCGCGGATGCAAGCTCATATAGACGCAGGCGGCGCGACTGTGAACCCTCTGTCGCGATTTTTCCGTGATCCCCATGCCCGGACCGATGCGCCCCCTTGCCGCAGTCGCGGCGGACCGCGAACCGGTGCCGATCGCGCTGCCGAGGCCGGCCGCCGGCCGGCTAAGCCCCGCTCCCGCCCTTGTGCTGTCCATAGGGCTTGCTACACTCGACAGTGAATAAGCCAATAAAGGCGCCATGACGTCCGGCAGGATGGCGGCGCCGGAGAGACCGTGTGAGTGACCATGATATCGGTGGGAGAAACCATCCGTCGTCGGATCTGAACGGGATTTACCAACCCGGCCCGGCATCGCCGCAGCCCCTGCATGATGGGGCGGGCGAGGGCGGGCAGTCCCTGACCAAGCGGCAGCGCCGGCGGCGACGCAAGGCGGTGGCCAAGAACGCGGCGCTCCCCGACGCCGCGGCCAAGACGGCGAAATACGACGACCGGCCGGCTGGCCCGGCGGAGCCGCGTGGGACGCGAAAACCCCGCCGGCGCCGCCCGAGGAGTCGCGCCGCGAAGCCGGATGCCGGGGCATCCGCGCCGGTCGGGGCTAAGCGCGATGCTGCCCCGGCGGCACTCGCGCGCGCCGAGGCGAATGCGAACCGGCATTCGGCCGGGAAATCCGTGCCGGCCCTTGCGCCTGTCCGTGTCGCGCGTCCAGCGCCCGCCGCGCATCGCCCGCCCGCCTATGCCGCCCTCGATCTCGGCACCAACAATTGCCGTCTTCTCATCGCGATCCCGACGCGCCCGGGCCAATTCCGGGTGATCGACGCATTCTCGCGCATCGTGCGGCTCGGCGAAGGCCTCAGCCGCACCGGCAGCCTGTCGCGCGGCGCGATGGACCGGGCGATCGCCGCCTTAGGAATCTGCGCCCAGAAACTGGCCGCGCGCGACGTCGGCAACATGCGGTTGATCGCCACGGAAGCCTGCCGCTCGGCGGCGAACGGCGCCGAGTTCATCGAGCAGGTGACGCGGCATACCGGGCTTGAGCTCGAGATCGTCACCCGCGAGACCGAGGCGCGGCTGGCGGTCTCCGGTTGCGGTTCGCTGATCGATCGCTCGGCCAAGGGCGCCGTTCTGTTCGATATCGGCGGCGGCTCGTCCGAGATCGCGCTGCTTGATCTACGCGGCGCCTACACCCGCCGCCTGGCAAGCCGCATCGTCGCCTGGACGTCGCTGCCGGTGGGTGTGGTGACGCTCGCCGAACGGCACGGCGGCCGCGACATCACGCCGGAACTGTTCGAGCGGATGGTGGTCGAAACGGTGGAGATGATCCATCGCTTTCCCGAGCGCGACCGGCTCGGTTCGATCGTCGGCAGTGACCAATTCCATCTGCTCGGCACGTCGGGAACGGTTACGACGCTCGCCGGGGTGCATCTCAACCTCGAACGCTACGACCGGCGCCAGGTCGATGGCCTGTGGCTGACCGACGACGAAGCCGACGAACTGGTTGCCAGGATCGCCGGATGGAGCTTCGACGAACGGGTCGCCAATCCTTGTATCGGCAGCGATCGTGCCGATCTGGTGCTGGCCGGCTGCGCCATCCTGCAGGCGATTCGCCGGGTCTGGCCGGCCCCGAAGTTGCGGGTGGCCGATCGCGGCCTTAGGGAAGGGCTGTTGACCGAGATGATGGTCGCCGACGGCGTTTGGCGGCGAAACGAACCGATGAGAAAGACGCGCGGATGAGCGGACGCGGCGACGACCGGAGCTTGACCGTCAAGGTCAAGAAAAAGCGCGGGGTGAAGGCGTCCTCGCGCCGCTGGCTCGAGCGCCAGCTCAATGACCCGTATGTCCGCCGGGCGAAAGCCGATGGCTACCGCTCGCGGGCGGCCTACAAGCTGATCGAGATGGACGACCGTTACAAGCTGCTGAAACCGGGCCTGAGAATCGTCGATCTCGGTGCGGCACCGGGTGGCTGGTGCCAGGTCGCGGTCGAACGCACCGGATCGAGCGGCGACGATATCCGCGTCGTCGGCATCGACTATCTGGTGGTCGAACCGGTCCCCGGCGCGACGATCCTGGAACTGGACTTTCTCGACAATACGGCGCCAGCCCGTCTGCTCGAAACGCTGGGCGGCGATCCCGACATCGTCTTGTCCGATCTGGCGGCGCCCACCACCGGCCACCGCCAGACCGACCATTTGCGCACCATGCATCTGTGCGAAGTGGCGACGGATTTTGCCCTTCGCACGCTCAAGCCGGGCGGACATTTTCTCGCCAAGACGTTCCAGGGCGGAACCGAGCGCGATCTTCTCAACCTGCTCAAGCAGAATTTCGTCAGCGTCCATCACGTCAAGCCGCCGGCCTCGCGCGAGGGCTCGGTCGAACTCTATCTTCTGGCCAAGAGCTTCAAGGGTCGGCGCAAACGTCCCGATGCGGAAGACGGCGAGGGCGAGGGACGGATGCCGCTCGACTGAGCCACCCGCGAAACGCCGCCGATCGCCGTGACGGAGGCGTCCCCGATCGGGCGATCTGTTCGGTATAGCCACCCTGACTTCCAAACGTCACGCCACCGTGCTAGCAGCCCTTGCCAATCCTTTTCCCGCCCGACTCGCTTTCGGGCGGACGCATCATCCACGAGGACTGGCATGGCCCGCATCATCGAAACCGCAACCGGTTCGACCGCTCTCACCTTCGACGACGTCCTGCTGCTGCCGGGTCATTCCGAGGTGATGCCGGGGCAGGTCGACCTTCGCACCGCGATCACCCGCACGCTGAAGCTGAACATCCCGATCCTTTCGGCCGCGATGGATACGGTCACCGAATCCCGTCTGGCGATCGCCATGGCTCAGGCCGGCGGCATCGGTGTGATCCACCGCAATTTGACCCCGGCCGAACAAGCCGAGGCGGTCCGCCAGGTCAAGAAGTTCGAGAGCGGCATGGTGATCAATCCGGTGACGATCGGCCCGGACGCCACGCTCGGTGATGCCCGCGCCCTGATGGAACAGCACCGTATTTCCGGCATTCCCGTGGTCGAGAACGGCGGCTCCGGCGGCCAGACCCAAGGCCGACTGGTCGGCATTCTCACCAATCGCGACGTGCGATTTGCCTCCGACGACCGCCAGCCGATCCACGAATTGATGACCAAGGACAGGCTGATCACCGTCCGCGAGACGGTGGACCAGGACGAAGCCAAGCGGCTTCTCCACCATCACCGGATCGAGAAGCTCGTCGTCGTCGATGGCGACAACCACTGCATCGGCCTGATCACGGTCAAGGACATCGAGAAGTCGCAGCTCAACCCGAACGCCTCGAAGGACGCACAGGGGCGCCTGCTGGCGGCGGCCGCGACCAGCGTCGGCGACGATGGCTTCGAGCGGGCCGAGCGGCTGATCGATGCCGGGATCGACCTTCTGGTCATCGACACCGCCCATGGCCATTCGCAGCGGGTTCTGGATGCGGTGGCGCGGGTGAAGCGGCTCTCCAACGAGGTCCAGATTTTGGCCGGCAACGTCGCCACGCCCGACGGCACCAAGGCGCTGATCGACGCCGGCGCGGACGGCGTCAAGATCGGTATCGGACCGGGCTCGATCTGCACCACCCGGATCGTCGCGGGGGTCGGCATGCCGCAGCTCTCGGCGATCATGGGCGCGGCGGAAGAGGCGGACAAGGCGGGCGTCCCGGTAATCGCCGACGGCGGCATCAAGTTCTCCGGCGACCTCGCCAAGGCACTGGCAGCCGGGGCGGCGGCCGCCATGGTCGGATCGTTGCTTGCCGGGACCGACGAGAGCCCTGGGGAGATCTATTTGCATCAGGGCCGCTCCTACAAAGCGTATCGCGGCATGGGTTCGGTCAGCGCGATGGCGCGCGGCTCGGCCGACCGCTATTTCCAGGCCGAGGTGCAGGACACGTTGAAACTCGTGCCGGAGGGTATCGAGGGACAGGTGGCCTACAAGGGGCAGGTCGCGGCGGTGTTGCACCAGCTCGCCGGGGGCCTGCGCGCGGCGATGGGTTATGTCGGCGCGCGCGATCTGGAGACCTTCCGGCGCGAGGCGCAATTCGTGCGGATTTCGAGCGCCGGCTTCCGCGAAAGCCACGCCCACGACGTGACGATTACCCGCGAAAGCCCGAACTATCCCGGTGTTGGCCTGTAACGGCAACGCGAGATTTCCTGCTCTTTTTCCGATCGTCATGTCTGTCCGATACGGCAGCGTCGGTCGGAACCGCCGACCCGGTTCGGCGAATCAGGTCCGCCAGCGCGTCGAAATCGCGCCGCCGCGCCGTCGACGGACGGAAGGCGAGGGCGATCGTCCGGAACGGCGTCGGCGCCTGAAACGGCAGGATCGCGATGCCGCCGCCGCTGGTTTCGTCGGCGATCGCCATCTGCGGGATCAACGTCGCACCAAGCCCGCCCGACACCATGCGCAGGATCGTCGTCAGACTGGTCGCGGCGAGCCCGGCCATTTCCCCGGCATCGGCGATACGGCAAATTTCCAGCGCCTGAGCCCTCAGGCAATGCCCTTCTTCCAAGAGGATCAGGCGTTCCTGCCTGAGCGCCGCGATCGGGACGGGAACCGCAAGGCGGCTGGCCTCTGCGACTGGCAGGGCGAGGTGGAACGGATCGTCGAAGAGCGCGATCGTTTCGATGCCCGGGTTCTCGATCGGCAGAGCGACGAGGGCGCAATCGATCCGTCCCGTCGCGAGGTCGGCGAGCAGCCGATCCGTCACGCTCTCCCGAATCTCGCATTCCAGCGTCGGATAGGCGTGGCCGAGCTCGCGAAGAATAGCGGGCAGAAGATAGGGCGCGACCGACGCGATGATGCCGAGCCGAAGCCGCCGGCTGAGCAGCCGGTCGCCGAGTGTGGCGAGGCTTTCCAGTTCGCCGACCTCCGCCAGAATGCGCGCGGCGCGCTCGCGAACGAGCGTGCCGTCGCTGGTCAGCGAGACGCCGCTGGCCGCGCGATTGAACAGTGGTCCGCCGAAGAATGCCTCCATTTGGGCGATCTGCGCCGATAGCGCCGGCTGGCTGATATTGAGCTGCTTCGCCGCCCGGCCGAAATGCAGGGTCTCGCTGAGTGCATGAAAATATCGGAGCTGCCGGATGGTGATCATGCCGATAAGATAATCCGATTGCACTCCACTGCAAATACGATTGGAGATTATCGAGCGAATGCCTATTATCAGGTCGAGATTTTCCAATGAAAAGGGAGGCCGTCATGGCTGATCGCAAGACACTGAGGACGAGCGCCGGCGCGCCGTGGCCGAACAACCAGGATTCGCTGTCGGCCGGCGAGCGCGGACCGCTGCTGATGCAGGACTACCAGCTCATCGAGAAGCTCGCGCACCAGAATCGCGAGCGCATTCCCGAGCGCGCAGTCCATGCCAAGGGCTGGGGCGCGCACGGCACGCTGAAGATCACCGGCGACATCTCCCGATACACCAAGGCCAAGGCTCTGCAGCCGGGGAGCGAGACCCCAATGCTGATCCGCTTTTCGACCGTTGCCGGCGAACTCGGCGCCGCCGACGCCGAGCGCGACGTGCGCGGCTTCTCGATGAAATTCTACACCGAGGACGGCAATTGGGATCTGGTCGGCAACAACACGCCGGTGTTCTTCGTCCGCGATCCCTACAAGTTCCCGGACTTCATCCACACGCAGAAGCGCCACCCGAAGACCAACATGCGCTCGCCGACCGCCATGTGGGATTTCTGGTCGCTGTCGCCGGAGAGCCTGCACCAGGTGACGATCCTGATGTCGGATCGCGGCCTGCCGGTCTCGCCAATGCACATGAACGGCTATGGCAGCCACACCTTCTCGCTGTGGAACGATGCCGGCGAGCGCTTCTGGGTCAAGTTCCACTTCAAGACCGAGCAGGGCCACGAGCACTACACCAACGCCGAAGCCGAGCAGGTCGTCGGCAAGACCCGTGAGAGCTATCAGGAGCAGCTGTTCAACGCGATCGAGGACGGCAACTTCCCGCGCTGGAAGATGCAGATCCAGGTCATGCCGGAGATGGACGCTGAAAAGACCCCGTACAATCCGTTCGACCTGACCAAGGTCTGGCCACACGCGGACTACCCGCCGATCGACGTCGGCACTTTCGAGCTGAACCGCAACGCGGATAATTATTTCGCCGAGATCGAGAACGCCGCCTTCTCGCCGTCGAACGTCGTGCCCGGGATCAGCTTCTCGCCGGACAAGATGCTGCAGGCCCGCATCTTCTCCTACGCCGACGCGCACCGTTACCGGCTCGGCACCCATTACGAGTCGATCCCGGTCAACCGTCCGAAGGTGGAAGTGCACAACTACCACAAGGACGGCACCATGAACGTCTATGGCGGTGTCCGCACCGGCAACGAGAACGCCTATTACGAGCCAAACTCCTTCGGCGGCGCGGTGGAGGACCGCTCGGCCCAGGAGCCGCCGCTGCGCATCTCGGGCGACGCGGCGCGCTATGACCACCGCAACGGGCACGACGATTACAGCCAGGTGCGCGAGCTCTTCGTGAAGGTGCTCGAGGCCGACGAGAAGGAACGGCTGTTCAACAACATCGCCGGCACCTGGGCGGACGTTCCCGAAATCATCTGCGAGCGCCAGTTGGCCGAGTTCCAGAAGGTGCATCCGGATTACGAAGCCGGTGTCCGGCGCGCCTGGGACAAGATCAAGGCCGAGGGCGGCTACAAGCCGAACGCCGCGCCGATCTCGGAGAACACCCCGCAGATCACCGGCGGCGGCGCGGCCAGTGGCCATCCGCAGGCCGCCGAATAAAGCGAGGCATCGTCTCGCACAGACAATCATCGAAGGCCGGGAGCGATCCCGGCCTTCGCTCTTTGGTCGCGCCAACCCACGGTCGCACCATTGCGGAGTTTATCTGGCTAGCCTACTGTCTAGCTTAGTCGGCAGGGCATCACGAGGCGCGGCATGGGCAATCAGTGGACCTTGCAGGACGCCAAGAACAAATTCTCGGCGGTGGTGGAGGCGGCCCTGAATGGGCGGCCTCAACGCGTGACACGACGCGGTGAGTCGGCGGTTGTCGTGGTCTCAGCGAAGGATTTCGATGCGATGAAGGATCAGGAGATCGAGCGCAATCGCGCCTTTGTGAGGCATCTGCTCTCGGCCCCCAAAGTTCTTGGGCCTGGCGAGGAACTCATTGACGAGAACGATCGCGCGATGCTCATTCCACGCGACGTTGAGTTCGACTAGCGCCCGATGTATCTGCTGGACACAATGGTGGTGTCGGAACTGGCGAAAACGCCACCACACGACGCCGTGCTGGCTTGGCTGGCAAGGAACGCTGACAGTAAGCAATTTCTCAGCGTTATGACCTTCGGCGAACTGGAGCGCGGCATCGCGTCGCTTCGCCGCCGAAATCGCAATCGTGCGGATCGTCTCTCGATCTGGTTTGCAGGCCTCAGCGAGGAATTTGTCGATCGGACGCTGCCGGTGACCTATCCTATCGCGCGCATCTGGGGCCAATTGTCGATCCACTCGCATTCGCACGCCGCAGATCTGTTGATTGCCGCGACGGCGCTGGAACACGATCTGATAATCGTCACGCGCAACATTCGCCACTTCGCGCCAACCGGCGCAAAGCTGTTCAATCCCTATGAAGTCTGAGCCCTTTGACCAATCCCACCGTCTTGCCGAACCCTGCCCGCATCGATTTGCGCACCGACCATAGGAGTTCGCCATGCGTTTAGGTGGTCGGATCGCCGCGGCGATCGAAATTCTGGACGACATCGCGAGGCGCCATCGGCCCGTCGCCGACGCCCTGAAGGACTGGGGCCTGTCCCATCGCTTCGCCGGTTCCGGCGACCGCGCCGCCATCGGCAACATCGTCTACGACGTGCTGCGCAGGAAGCGTTCGCTCGGCTGGCGCATGGAGGACGATTCCGTCCGGGCGCTGGTTTTCGCCGCCGTGCTCGATGGTCTTGATATGGACGTGAAGGAGTTGGCGACGAAGCTCGACGGTGATCGCTTTGCGCCCGACATACCCTCCGCCGACGATTTCGCGGCGTTTCGCACCCGTGACCTGTCGACCGCGCCCGGCGCCGTGCGCGCCGACGTGCCGGATTGGCTGGCTGCCCATTTCGAACAGGCATTCGGGGAAGGCTGGACCGACGAGGCCGCCGCCCTCAGCGCGCGTCCGCCGCTCGACATGCGGGTCAACACGCTGAAGGTCGATCGCGAGAAACTGGCGAAGGCGCTGGCGCCCTTCGCCGCCGAGCCGTCGCCGTTCAGTCCGTATGGCCTGCGGATCGCGCCGATAGAGGGCGCCGGTCGTCATCCGAACGTTCAAGTCGAGGCAGCCTTCCAGAAGGGCTGGTTCGAGATCCAGGACGAAGGCTCGCAGATCGTGTCGCTGCTGACCGGCGCACGGCCGGGCCAGCAGGTGCTGGACTTTTGCGCCGGAGCGGGTGGCAAGTCGCTGGCCCTGGCCGCGAATATGGAAAACACCGGCCAGATTCATGCCTATGATTCAGACCGCCAGCGGCTCGCGCCGATCCATGATCGGCTGAAGCGCGCCGAAGCCCGCAACGTTCAGATCCATGCGCCGCGCGATGATCTTGCTGAGCTCGTCGGCAAGATGGATCTGGTTCTGGTCGACGCGCCCTGCACGGGAACCGGCACCTGGCGGCGCCGTCCGGACGCCAAATGGCGATTGTCGGACCGGCAGCTCGACAAGCGGACGGCCGAGCAGGATGCGGTGCTCGATCAGGCGGCGCGCTTCGTCAAACCGGGCGGTCATCTCGTCTACATCACCTGTTCGCTGCTCCCCACGGAGAACGAGGCGCGCGTCGCGGCCTTTCTGGATCGCCAGGGCGCTAGCTTCAAGGTGGCCGACGCGGCGGCCGCATGGGACACGGCTCTTCCCGAAGCTCCGAAGGCGTTCCTGCCCAAGCCGCTCGGCGGCGGAACGGCCTTGACGCTGACGCCGAGAACCAGCGGCACCGATGGTTTCTTCTTCGCCATGCTGGAGCGGGCATGAGGCATCCCTATCTCGTCCTGGCCCTGTTCCTGGTCCTCACCGTCGGAGGCGGCTCGGCGGTCGGCATCGCCACCGCCCCGGGCGACTGGTATGCCGGCTTGAGCAAGGCCTGGTTCAACCCGCCCAGCTGGGTGTTCGCGCCGGCCTGGACGATCCTCTACATCCTGATCGGCATCGCCGGCTGGCGCGTCTGGCACGCCGGCGAGCTACAGGCCTCGCGCATATGGTGGCTGCAGATCGGGCTGAATTTCCTCTGGTCGCCGGTGTTCTTCGTCCTGCATTGGACCGGCGCCGCGCTCCTCGTCATGATGGCGCTGCTCGGCACGATCGTCGGTTTCATCGCGCTCACCTGGCGCCATGACCGCCCCGCGGCGCTCTTGTTCGTGCCGTATGGCGCCTGGGTCACCTATGCGCTGCTTCTCAACGGCGCGATCTGGTGGTTGAACTGAGCGAGTTGGCTGCCGATCGCGCCCCTCGTCGGCGGACCCCTCTGTGATGACCGATTTCGATCCCTCTCAAAGCGATCTTACCACCGACGAACTGGCCGGCCGCAAGGTGCTGTTCGTCATGGCTGCCGCGGCCGAATATGGACCGGCATTGCGGCGCCGCATCCGGCCGCTGATGACCGGCGTCGGCCCGATCGAGGCGGCGCTGGGCACCGGCGTCGCCCTGAACGCGCTGAGGGCGGCCGGCCACCCGCCGGACCTCGTCGTCTCGCTGGGCTCGGCCGGGTCGCGGACGCTGGAGCAGGGGGAGGTCTATCAGGTCGCCTCGGTCGCATGGCGCGATATCGACGCCTCGCCGCTCGGCTTCGCGAAGGGCGTGACGCCGTTCCTCGACCATCCGCTCCACACATTGCTGCCGACGCCGATACCGGACATCGCGGCGGCCAGGCTTTCGACCGGGTCCGACATCGTCTCCGGCCCGCGCTATGAGGCGATCGACGCCGACATGGTCGACATGGAGACCTTCGCCGTTTTGCGCGCCTGCCAGCGTTTCGCGGTGCCGATGCTTGGGCTGCGGGGCATTTCCGACGGCGCGGCGGAGCTGCATCACTACGACGACTGGACGACGCTGCTTCATGTCATCGACCAGAAGCTGGCGGACGCGGTCGATCGACTGGACGCGGCGCTGGCTGGCGGTCTCCTTGCCGAATAGGCAAGGTGGGACGAACGGGCCCTGCTGGCGGGCGGGGCCCGTTCGTGCATCGGGGCGGTTCGCGATTACGCGGCCTTCTTGTTGACCTTTCCACTGCCGATCTTGGTCAGCTTCTCGTCCGCCGCCTTTTCCTGCGCAAGGGTTTCCTTCAGCGTCTTGGCGGCGTCCTTGTGCCCGAGCGTCTCGGCCCAAGCGATCAGGGTGCCATAGCGGGCGATTTCATAATGCTCGACCGCCTGCGCTGCCGCCAGCATCGCAGCGTCGAGGGTCTCACTATCCTCGACCTCGTCCATGAGCCCTTTTGCCTCCTCGAGGATGCCCTCGATCGCGTCGCACTTTTCCGCCGAGGCCTTTTTGCCCAACCCCTCGAAAACGCTCTCGAGGCGCGTCACATGGTCCTTCGTTTCCTCCAGATGGGCATCGAAGGCGGCCTTCAGTTTCGCGGATGTGGCTTTCTTCGACATCTTCGGAAGCGATTTTACGATCTGCTTCTCGGCGTAATAGATGTCTTTCAGCGTATGGATAAAGAGATCGTCCAGCGATTTGACGCTCATATCTTCGACTCCGGTGGCGCGGCATGATTGCCGATGCCGGTGAACGGCGTTGCCGGATGCACGTTCCGCGCCATCGGCGGGGAGATTGCGAAGCCGGCTAGCGATGGCTGGGGATGGCCGCGGCAGGCGACCTGCCACGTGCTGGACATTGGTGGCTTGCTTGCCTAAAGCCTCGCCATGACAGCGCACCCCGACACAATCCTCATCATCGATTTCGGCTCCCAGGTTACCCAGCTGATCGCCCGGCGTATCCGCGAGGCGGGGGTCTATTCTGAGATCGTCCCCTTCCAGTCCGCCGCCGAGGGTTTCGCGCGGCTGAAGCCGAAGGCCGTCATCCTGTCGGGCTCGCCCGCCTCGGTCACCGAGGCGAACGCGCCCGATGTGCCGTCCGCGCTGTTCGAGGCCGGTATCCCGGTTCTGGGCATCTGTTATGGCCAGCAGACCATGTGTTCCCAGCTCGGTGGCAATATCGAAGGCGGTTTGCATCGCGAGTTCGGCCGCGCCTTCATCGAGGTTCGCAAGGCTTCGCCGCTGTTCGATGGCATTTGGGCCGAGGGCACCCGCCACCAGGTCTGGATGAGCCATGGCGACCGGGTGACCGAACTTCCGGAAGGCTTCGAGGTTATCGGCCATTCGCCGGGTGCGCCGTTTGCCGCGATCGCCGACGAGAAAAGGCGGTTCTACGGTGTGCAGTTCCACCCGGAAGTCGTCCACACCCCCGACGGCGCGCGGCTTTTGTCGAATTTCGTCCACCGTATCGCCGGGCTTGCCGGCGACTGGACGATGGCAGCCTTCAAGGACCAGGCGATCGACGAGATTCGCAAGAAGGTCGGCACGGGCCGGGTGATCTGCGGGCTCTCCGGCGGTGTTGATTCCTCCGTCGCGGCGGTTCTGATCCACGAGGCGGTCGGCGAACAGCTCACCTGCATCTTCGTCGACCATGGCCTCTTACGGATGAACGAGGCGGAGGAAGTCGTCGCGATGTTCCGCGACCATTACAATATCCCGCTCGTCCATGTTCAGGCGCAGGATCTCTTCATCAACGCACTCGAAGGCGAGATGGACCCGGAGGTCAAGCGCAAGACCATCGGCCGGCTGTTCATCGAGACCTTCGAGGCCGAAGCGAAAAAGCTCGGCGGTGCCGATTTCCTGGCGCAGGGCACGCTCTATCCCGACGTCATCGAGTCGGTGTCCTTCACCGGCGGGCCGTCGGTGACGATCAAGTCGCACCACAATGTCGGCGGGCTGCCCGAGCGCATGAACATGCAGCTCGTCGAGCCGTTGCGCGAATTGTTCAAGGACGAGGTCCGGGTGCTCGGCCGCGAACTCGGCCTGCCGGAAAGCTTCGTCGGGCGCCAGCCGTTTCCGGGGCCGGGCCTCGCCATCCGCTGTCCGGGCGGGATCACCCGCGACAAGCTCGAAATCCTGCGCCAGGCCGATGCGATCTATCTCGACGAAATCCGCAAGGCCGGGCTCTACGACGCGATCTGGCAGGCCTTCGCGGTGCTTCTGCCGGTGCAGACCGTCGGTGTCATGGGCGACGGGCGCACCTACGAATTCGTCTGCGCGCTCAGGGCGGTGACCTCCGTCGACGGCATGACCGCCGACTTCTACCCATTCGACATGGAATTCCTCGGCAACGCCGCGACCCGCATCATCAACGAGGTGCGCGGCATCAACCGGGTCGTCTACGACGTGACCTCGAAGCCGCCCGGCACCATCGAATGGGAATGATTTTTGCCCATCCGGCGATATCCGAAGCCACGCCAAGATACGCTATAACGCATTGATAAATATATAATAATATATCATAGCCTATTGATGGCTATCGGTGTGCAGCGATCGGAGTTGACGGTCCGTGTGACGGGCCTCGCCCATATTGATCAGCTCCAAATTCCGAAGTACCGTCAGGGCAGAAGTGGTCCTTGACGGTACTTTTTTCGATATAAGCATCTGAAATAACCTTATGTTTTCCGTCAAGACCCGTCGAAAACCGCGTGACGGTACTTTTCAGGGGTGAGGCGGAAATGCTGACGGATGCTGCCATCAAGGCGCTGAAACCGCGAAACAAGATGTACAAGGTTTCGGATCGGGACGGCATGTATGTGCGCGTCATGCCTTCTGGGGCCATCTCGTTTCGTCTCGATTATCGCCTGAACGGGCGCCGCGAGACGGTGTATCTAGGGAAGTATGGGCGCGACGGTATTTCGCTAGCCCGAGCTCGTGAACTCTGCATCGATGCTAGGCATGCCGTCAGCGGAGGGCGGTCCCCAGCGATCGAGAAGCAGCGTGAGAAGCGCCGGTTGAAGGAAGCCAAGAGCTTCGGGGAATTCGGCGAAAAGTGGCTCGTGAATGCGCCGATGGCCGACAGCACGCGGGCCATGAGGCGCTCGATCTTCGAACGGGAGTTGCTATCAGTTTGGCGCAATCGGCTCCTCACGGAGATTACGCCGGACGACCTACGCGCCCATTGTGGGAAGATCGTTGATCGCGGGGCGCCCGCAACGGCGATCCATGTGCGCGACATCCTCAAGCAAATTTACGGATTTGCCATTCTGCATGGAGAGAAGGTCGCAAACCCGGCCAACGACGTCGGACCCGCGTCTATCGCAACGTTCGCGCCGAAGGATCGGTCGCTTTCTCCCACCGAGATCCGGATCTTGCTCCGACAGCTTGAGAACGTCGCGACTCTGCCGACGATCCGGCTAGGGATGAAGCTCTTTCTGCTGACGATGGTGCGTAAGAGCGAGCTGCAAGATGCAGTCTGGGACGAGGTGGATTTCGAGAACGCGGTCTGGACGATCCCCAAAGAGCGCATGAAGCGATCGAAGGCGCACAATGTGTATCTCTCGCGCCAGACCCTCGACATCATGATCGCGCTCAAGACCTGCGCCGGCAATTCGCGATATCTGCTACCGTCCAGGTATGACGCCGACGCGCCGATGTCGCGCGCCACGTTCAATCGCGTAACCTACGCGGTCGTCGAGCAGGCCAAGAAGGAGGGGCTGCCATTGGAGCCGTTTACCGTCCACGACCTACGCCGCACGAGCTCGACGCTGCTTAACGAACTGGGCTTCAATAGTGACTGGATCGAGAAGTGCTTAGCGCATGAGGATGGCCGGTCGTCGCGCGGTGTTTACAACAAGGCCGAGTATGAGGTTCAGCGTCGCCACATGATGCAGGAATGGTCCGATATCGTCGACGCGTGGGTGCAAGGACGTAAGCATACGCCCGTTCTCTTGCCGCCAGCTATGCCTTTGATGGAGTTAGACCCCGCCCTTTGACCGGACGGGTCTTTCGCTTTGACACGTCGGGGTGCTGAGCGCGCCGGATGGGAGTCGCGCGCCGTGCCAGCAGCCACGCTTTGACCTCAGCGAGGTCCCAGACGATGCATCTCGGGGAAAGGGCAAAGCGTCGCGGGAACTCGCCACGCTGCTCCATTTCATAGATTGTGCTGTCAGCCAGTGGGATCATTTCACGCAATTGCTGACGGCGAATAGTCCTCATTAGCTTACGGCCTGATGCCTCTGCGTCCATCTCTTATCTCCGTCCTATTTTGAACCGAAGAGATGGAAGCCGATAGGTACAACAAAAGGAAGGTTGTGAACGCTTTAGTGCAGAAATATCGTGTTCTGGCGTGCAAAACGGCGGAGTGTGCCTGCCGAGAAAATTCAGAGTGTTGTTCATTTGATAGGGGATTTGAACTCGCAGTGCTTCGGCCGGACTCTGACGTTGGGTTCGATACTGCTGAAAGTGATGCGGCTACAGAACATCAGCTGTTGATGTGATCTCGTGGTAGCGCCGGTGTACCGCACGATACCCTTTGCAGCGAAACCGCGCCCATGGACACGGCGATGATGGTCGTATTGCCTTGCGCATCGATCGCGTCCGGCAACCACAGTCTAATACCAACGGGCGCTGATCAAGACCCATGCGCCCAATCTCGCATTCCGATGGACGTGATTTTCCAGGGCTGATCGACGAGCTTGTTCCAAGCTGCGCAGCAGTGGGCGAC